>DASQMQ010000397.1:0-3678 GCA_035645455.1 Pseudonocardia sp. | reverse complement strand
ACCTCGACTTCGCCAACGGCGAGAAGCGGGCCTGGCTGCACGGCATGGGGGTGCGCTGGTTCCCGGTGGTGGGCTGGGCCGAGCGCGGCGGCGGCGCGGCCGACGGGCACGGCAACTCCGTGCCCCGCTTCCACGTCACCTGGGGCACCGGGCCGGGTCTCGTCGCGCCGTTCGAGAAGCGCGTCCGCGACGCCGCGGCCCGCGGCCTGGTCGAGTTCCGGTTCCGGCACCGGGTGGACGGGCTGTCGGTCACCGACGGCGTGGTCGACGGCGTGCACGGCGCGGTGCTCGAACCGTCCGCCGCCGCCCGCGGGGCGGCCAGCTCGCGCACCGAGGTCGGCGAGTTCACGCTGCGGGCCCCGGCGGTCATCGTCACCTCCGGCGGGATCGGGGCGGACCACGACCTGGTCCGGGCGGCCTGGCCGGAGCGGCTGGGCACGCCGCCCGAGCACCTGATCTCCGGGGTCCCGGCGCACGTCGACGGGCGGCTGCTGGGCATCACCGAGCGCGCCGGCGGCCGGGTGGTCAACCGCGACCGGATGTGGCACTACACCGAGGGCATCGCCAACTGGGACCCGATCTGGGCCCGGCACGGCATCCGGATCCTGCCCGGCCCGTCGTCGCTGTGGTTCGACGCGACCGGGCGGCGGCTGCCGGCGCCGAACTTCCCCGGCTTCGACACCCTCGGCACCCTCGGCACGATCACCGCCACCGGTTACGACTACTCCTGGTTCGTGCTGACCCGCTCGATCGTGGAGAAGGAGTTCGCGCTGTCGGGCTCCGAGCAGAACCCCGACCTGACCGGCAAGAGCGTGCGGGACACGCTGGGCCGGGTGCGGCCCGGCGCGCCGGGGCCGGTGCAGGCGTTCCTGGACCGCGGCGAGGACTTCGTGGTCGCCGACACCGTGGCCGAGCTGGTGGCCGGGATGAACAAGCTGGCCCGGGCCGGTCGCGGCGGCTCCGAACCGGTGATCGACGCCGTCGAGCTGGAGCGCCAGATCCTCGCCCGGGACCGGCAGCTGGACAACCCGTTCGCCAAGGACATGCAGGTGCTGGCGCTGCGCGGCGCCCGGCGCTACCGCGGCGACCGGTTGATCCGCACCGCCACCCCGCACCGCATCCTGGACCCGAAGCACCGGCCGCTGATCGCCGTGCGGCTCAACGTGCTCACCCGCAAGACCCTCGGCGGGCTGCAGACCGACCTGTCCGGCCGGGTGCTGGGGGCCGACGGCAGGCCGCTGCCCGGGCTGTACGCGGCCGGCGAGGTGGCCTGGTTCGGCGGCGGCGGGGTGCACGGCTACCGCGCGCTGGAGGGGACCTTCCTCGGCGGGTGCGTGTTCTCCGGGCGGCAGGCGGGGCGGGCGGCGTCGCTGCTCTGACATCGCTGCTCTGACGTCGCTGCTCTGACGGTGCTGCTCTGACGTCGCTGCTCGGGAACGCCGGGTCAGCGGCGGCGGCCGCCGGATTCCAGGTGGCCCGGGCCGGGGGTGTCGAGGGTGTGCCGGCGGGTGCGGGAGTTCCACGACCAGCGGCCGACGGTCAGCCCCCAGGACGAGAAGCCGTTCTCGGTGAAGTTGAACCGGAACGGGCCGAAGCGGCGGGACTTGCGGAACCGGAACCTCATGACGACTCCTCCTCGATCGGGCGCTCGCCCGCTGACGATCTCTACCCGATCCGCTCGACCACTACTCCCCGCATTCCCCCCTCAGCCGACAGCCACTGATCGGGTGAGGTTGACCGGGTTGCCGTCCGGGTCGCGGACGTGCGCGACGCGCTGGCCCCACGGCATGTCGTTGGGCGGGCCGAGCACCGTGCCGCCCAGTTCGGTGACCCGGTCGAGCAGGCCGTCGACATCGGGGACGTCCACGCTGAGCACCATCCGCGGCGCGGCCCCCGGGTCGGCGGGGGCCTGCTCCGCGACGATGCCGAACTCGGCGTCGTCCACCCGCAGCCCGACGAAGAACACCGGCCCCTCCTCGGGCACCCGGCTGGTCGGCTCCGCGCCGAGCAGGCCGGCGTAGAAGGCCACCAGCCGCTCGACGTCCGCGCTGATGATGATCGGTTGGATGGTGATGGGCACGGGGTGGGGACCCGTCCGGGCGGCCGGAATCATCGGTCCGGGAACTGTCGGTGGGTCGCCGTAGCGTCCCCGGCCATGGAACCGACGCTGGCGGGACGGGTGGCGCTGGTCGCGGGGGCCACCCGCGGCGCCGGGCGCGGCATCGCGGTGGCCCTGGGCGAGGCGGGCGCCACGGTCTACTGCACCGGGCGCAGCACCCGCGCGGAGCGCTCGGAGATGGGCCGCCCGGAGACCATCGAGGAGACCGCCGAGCTGGTCGACGCGGCGGGCGGGCGGGGTGTCCCGGTCCGGGTCGACCACCTGGTGCCCGCCGAGGTGCAGGCGCTGGTCGAACGGATCGAGCGCGAGCAGGGTGCGCTGCACGTGCTGGTCAACGACATCTTCGGGGCCACCGTGATGGAGTGGGACGCCTCGGTGTGGGAGTCCTCGCTCGACGTCGGGCTGCGGATGCTGCGGCTCTCGGTGGACACCCACGCGATCACCAGCCACTTCGCCGTCCCGCTGCTGATCCGGACGCCGGGCGGGCTGGTGGTCGAGGTCGGCGACGGCACCACCGAGTACAACGACACCCACTACCGGGTCTCCTTCTTCTACGACCTGGCCAAGGTCGCGGTGAACCGGATGGCGTTCGCGCTGGGCCACGAGCTGGCCCCGCACGAGGCCACCGCGGTCGCGCTCACCCCGGGCTGGCTGCGGTCCGAGGCGATGCTGGAGGCGTTCGGGGTCACCGAGCAGAACTGGCGCGACGCGATCGAGGGCCGGCCCGGCTTCGAGGTGTCGGAGACCCCGCGCTACGTCGGCCGGGCGGTCGCGGCGCTGGCCGCCGACCCGGACGTGGCCCGCTGGAACGGGGCCTCGCTGTCCAGCGGGCAGCTGGCCCGGGTCTACGGCTTCACCGACGTCGACGGCAGCGCCCCGGACGTCTGGCGCTTCATCAGCGAGGTGCGGGAAGGCGGTGCACCGGCCGAGCCGCAGGACTACCGCTGAGCCGGGTCGGCCCGGCGCAGCAGCAGGAAGCTCTCGGCCTCGAACACCCGCTCGACGGCAGCCCACTGCCGGCGCCCGACGTGGCGGCGCGCGTCGTCCCGGGTGGGGGATCGCCCGGAGCGGGCGAAAGGGACTCTCGGCCAACCGGGTTGGGCGAAAGCGACTCTCGCCCAAGGGGCCGTTCGGAGAGCGTGGGCGGCGTCGTCGGTGCGGCCGCGGCGCCGACCTTGCGGTAGCGGTTCGCGGCGTGGCGTTCGACGGTGTGCACGGCGATGCCGAGCCGCCGGCGATCTGGGCGTTGGTGTCGCCGGCCGCGAGCCGCCGCAGGACGTCCAGCTCACGGGCGGTGAGGCCGTCCGGGCGGGGGCGGGTGGCGGTCCGGGTTCGATGACCTGGCCGGCGTCCCCGACCTCGGCCCTTCCCCGCCCTCCCGCAGCCGTTGCGCACCGTGCTCGGCTGGCACGCCCGGGCCCTCGACCGGGAGCTGTGCACCCTCGCCGACGAGACCCCGGGCGTCCTGCACGCGGCCGTCCCACCACTCGGCGACGGCGGCCCGGAGCTGTTCGCCGCCGACGGCTTTCACCCCAGCGCCGCGGCCTACCGCCAGTGGG
>DASQMQ010000396.1:0-6387 GCA_035645455.1 Pseudonocardia sp. | reverse complement strand
GGCCACGCGCCGTCCGCGCTGAGCTGGCTGGCCGCGGTGGGGGAGCGGACCGAGCGGATCCAGCTGGGCACCTCGGTGCTGACCCCGACCTTCCGCTACAACCCCGCGGTGCTGGCCCAGACCTTCGCCACCCTGGGGGTGCTCTACCCGGGGCGGGTGATGCTCGGGGTGGGCACCGGGGAGGCGCTCAACGAGGTCGCGGTGTCCGGACGGGAGTGGCCGGAGTTCAAGGAGCGCTTCGCCCGGCTGCGCGAGGCCGTGCGGCTGATGCGCGAGCTGTGGACCGCCGAGGAGGAGGTCTCCTTCCAGGGCGAGTACTACACGACCGTCGGTGCGACCATCTACGACCGGCCCGAGCAGCCCGTCCCGGTCTACGTCGCGGCCGGCGGGCCGGTGGTGGCCAAGTACGCCGGCCGGGCCGGCGACGGGTTCATCTGCACGTCGGGCAAGGGCATGGAGCTCTACACCGACAAGCTGCTGCCCGCGGTCGCCGAGGGTGCCGCCGCCGCCGGGCGCGACCCGGCCGCGGTGGACCGGATGATCGAGATCAAGATGTCCTACGACCGCGATCCGGCCGCGGCGCTGGAGAACTGCCGGTTCTGGGCGCCGCTGTCGCTGACCGCCGAGCAGAAGCACAGCGTGGACTCCGCGGTGGAGATGGAGCGGCTGGCCGACGAGCTGCCGATCGAGCAGGTGGCCAAGCGGTGGATCGTGGCCTCCGACCCGGACGAGGCCATCGCCCAGCTCAAGCCCTACCTCGACGCCGGGCTCAACCACCTGGTCTTCCACGGCCCGGGACACGACCAGCGGCGGTTCCTGGAGCAGTTCGCCGAGGACGTGCTGCCCCGGCTGCGCGCCCTGAGCTGAGCAGGTCCCGGACACGGGTCGACCCGGTCCGCGGGCTGCGGACCGGGTCGACCGGGACCCGGTGTGGCGAGGTGGCTCAGGCGGCGGTGCGCCGGTCCGACGGCGGGCGCGGTGCGTCCAGGAAGCGCCGCACCCCCTTCATGCCGTACCGGTCGACCGCCGTCTTGATCAGTGCGAAGATCGCGCCCTGCAGCGTGGCGGCGAGCAGCACCTCACGGGTGCTGTAGTCGTCCGACAGCGGCTGGGGCGTCGAGTCCTCGTTCGAGATCTTCTTCCAGATGATGCCGAACACCCGCCCGGCCAGCAGCCCGCCGAGCATGCCGAATGCCACGCCGAACGGCTTGTAGGCCAGCTTGGCCAACCCGCTCAGCTCGTTGCCGTCCTTCGTCCTGGCCATCACTCACTCCTCCCGGGCGGCCTCGGACCGGGCCTCGGCGCCGGTCTCCCCGGCGTAGCCCGCGTCCTGACCGGCCACTCTGCCCACGAACTCCTCGTTCTCGTCGGTTCCGGTGGTGCCCCCGCCGTCGGGGTCGGACCGCTCGGAGTCGGCGGCGCGCTGCGCCGACCCGTCCTCGCGGTTCGGCTCGACACCACCGGTCTCCCGGGTGCGGGCGAGGTGGTCGTCGGGGCCGACGTCGGGCTCGGAAGTGCGAGACATGGCTCCCAGGTACCCCGTGCACGGGATCTCTACCCGGTGGTGCCCGGTGGGCAGCGTCTCGGCGCGGCCGCGGGCGATCCCGTTTGCCCGGCGCCGGGGTCGGGCACCTCGGGTAGCGAACCGGGTCGCCGACGCGAGGGAACAGGTGATGGACCGCGCAGTGAGGCAGCAGCCGAACGGCGGTGGCGCCGCGTCGGCCGTTGCCGAAGCGCACCACCACGGTGGCCGACCCGACCCCGACGCCCGGGCGGTGACGGCCCGCTGGTCGGCGCGCCACCCGGCCGTTCCCGCGGTGCTCCGGCTGGTGCGCCGCCGCGTCGAGGCCTGGGCCGACGAGCACGACGTGCCCACCGAGGACCTCATGGACCTGCAGCTGGCGCTCGGCGAAGCGGTGTCCAACGGGGTGGAGCACGCCTACCGCGACACCGCCCCCGGCACCGTCGAGATCGAGGTGCAGATCAGCGCGGCGCAGCCGCGGGTGCTCACCGCGCGGGTGCGCGACCACGGCCGCTGGCGGCCGGTCCCGGCCCGTCCCGGGTACCGCGGCCGGGGCCTGGCGATGATCGACAGCCTGACCCGGGACATGCGGGTGACCAGCGACGCGCACGGTACCGAGGTCGCCTTCACCCTGCCGCTGTCGGGCTGAGGCCCGCGCGCACCGGTCACCGCGAGCAGAACGCCGCGCCCCCGGACGGGGACGCGGCGTCGTTCTGCGGCGTGGTTCTGCGGGTGGACCGTCAGCGGGTGGTGCCGGGCACCGAGCCACCGGACACCAGCCGGCGCGGCCCGGCCCCGCGCACCGAGCGCAGCCCGGGCAACTGGACGGCCGAGCGCGGCATCGGGCGGCGGGCGCGCAGCACCGGCCACACCGGCGCGGGCGGGAACAGCCCGTCCAACCCGGACGGATCCGGGCCGCCGACGCTGGAGCGCAGCAGCTCGCGGTAGTCGTCGTACTGGGCCACCGCGGCGGCGATGTTGCCCTGGGCGAGGTGGGCCTCGATCAGCGCGCGGCGGGCGCTCTCCCGGCTGGGCGCGGCCCGCACGACCGACTCGGCGAGCGCGACCGCCCGGTCGTGCCGGCCGGTGGCGGACAGCCGCAGGCTGCGCTCCTCGAGCGCGTGCAGGCGCAACTGGCGGAACCGCTCGCGCTCGACCGCGATCCAGGCGGCGGTCCAGCCCGGCAGGATGTCGGCGTCCAGCAGCGCGACGTCCGGGGTGTCGTCGACCGGGATCTCCGGCATGGCCCGGACCAGGCCCATGGCGTCGGCCAGGTCGACCTCGACGTCGGCGGCCAGCGACAGGGTCGGGCCGTCGGCGGTGAGCAGGCCGGGAACGTCGAGCGCGGCCACCGCGTCGGCCAGCAGCCGGGCTGCCGCGTCGGCGGCGGCGCCCGGCCACAGGTCCGCGGCCAGCGCCGCGCGCTCCTGCGGTCGCGGGTGCACGGCCAGGTAGGCCACCAGCCGCCGGGCGTCGACGCCCAGCGGGACCGTGCCGCCGTGCGAGCCCACGCCGTCGCGGGCGGTGAGGGTGAACGAGCCGAGCACCGTGACCCGGTGGGATCCGGTGAGGGGAGCCCGCGTCGTGCGAGATCGTCGCTGATCGTCAGACATGGTGGTCCCAAACGTGAAGTGCCGGATGTGTCGGATGTGCTGCGCGTGGCGGACCGTGCATCCCGTCGGCGCCGGGTCCGCGGAGAAGTGTTCTCCCCGTGAGGACTCTTGCCAAGGGCCGCTTCGGTCACACTCCCGGTCATCGACCGGAAACCTGAGCCGATGGTACTCAAGGACTGGCGCGCATGCGCACGTGGGTGCCGGTTCCGTCGGTCCACACGTGCAGCCAGTCGCAGAGCTGGCGGGCGATCCAGACGCCCCGCCCGCGCGGGTTCGACGAGTGCGGGGCCTGCAGCCCGGGCAGCGGGTCGCGCAGGCTGCCGGCGTCGGTGACCTCGCAGGTGACGCCGTCGGCGCCGATCCAGATGCTCAGCTCGGCCTTCGCGTCGCCGTGCTCGACGGCGTTGGTGGCCACCTCGTTGACCGCGAGCACCACGTCCTCGGCGCGCTCGTGCGGCACGGCGGCCGCCAGCAGCGCCTCCTCGACGGCGTTGCGCACCTCGTGCAGCTGCCAGGCGCCGAAGGACAGCCGCACCTCCGGCGGCCCGAGCAGCGCCGGCGCCGGGGCGGGCTGCTCGGCCAGCACCGCGCGCGGGCCGAGGTGGTGCGGGTTGTGCCGGTGCTCGCCGCCGACCAGCAGCAGCGGGTGGTTGCGCCGGGCCCCGTCGAGCACCTCCCGGTGCAGCGGCAGCTCGGGGAAGAAGCAGGTCAAGGTGACCGGCAGTTCGGCCAGCGCGATGTTGAACGCGGCGTCGAGCTCGGTCCAGAAGGTGCCGTCCGCGCCGTCCAGGCGCGGCGCGTGCTCGCTGATCATGGTGACCGGGCGGCCGGTGGCCGCGGTCAGCGACCGCAGCTCGCGGGCCCGGCGACCGGCCAGGGTCTGCCCGGACCCGGCGTCGCGCCCGTCCGGTTGGGACAGCACGACCAGCCCGGGCGGGCTGCCCAGCTCGTCGTGGATCGCGCCCTCGGTGGCCGGGGTGACCGCGGTGGCCACCGCCGACCCGGACCGCAGCGCGGACACGACCATCGGCAGCAGCTGCCCGCGCAGGTCGGCCGGGGACCGGAAGAAGGCCGCGACGTGCTGCAGCCGCAGCGACCGGTCCCGGCGGGTGTTCTCAACCCGCATGCCGGCTCCGCCGGTGCTGCCCGGCGCGGGGGACGACCACCAGCTGGGCGGCGAACGGCGCCCCGCAGCGGTCCAGCACGCGCACCACGCGGGGGCGGACCCCGGTGAGCACCAGCCGGTGGGTGCTGGGGAACTCCTCGGCCGCGTGCACCAGGCTGACCGCACCGGCCACGTCCAGGAACCGCAGCGAGGACAGGTCCAGGGTGATGTCGGTGGGCGCCCAGTGCGAGCGCAGCGCCTGGTCGAGCACGGTCTGCAGGAGCTTGCGGATCTGCGGGCGGTTGCTGTGGTCGACCTCGCCGGCCAGCCGGGCGGTGCCCGGCCCGGCCCGGGTGATGCGCAGCAGGTTGTCGTCGTAGACCGCGCGGCCGACCAGTTCGGTGTCGTGCAGCGCCCGCAGGTGCGAGACCGCGGCGTCGTCGAACCGGTGCCGGTCGTAGCGGCACAGCAGCCGGGCCGCCGGATTGGCCCGCAGGACCTGGTCGACGACCTGCTCGTACTCGACCACCCGGTCCACCCCGCCCGCGCGCAGCAGACCGGCGCTGTACTCCCCGCTCAGCCGCAGCCCCGGGAAGCCCTGCGCGCTCGCCCGGTCGATCTGGTCGAGGAACATCTCCTCGAACCGGCCCACCGGGCGGGCGGCCGCGGCCCGGGTCTGCGCGGTCGGCACGATGATCATGCTGCCGTCGTCGAGGGCCCGGCGCACCGCCACCCCGTCCTCGGCCATCCGGCCCAGCACCGCACCCGCGGTGCCGTCCTCGAAGTAGACGACCCGCTCACCGGCCTCGAGCCCGCCGGCCAGCCACTGCGCGGTGACCTCCCACAGCTGCTCGTCACTGATCGGCACGGCGCAGGCGTGATCGACCAAGGACATGTCCTCGATGGTCCTCACCATGCGCACATCCGGTCCGAGCCACAGCGGGAGACGCCCGGCGCGATGGCCGCCACGTCACGATCGAGGCACTTTACGACGACCCGATCGGGACTGCAGAGTCCACCGCTCGGATGAGCGCGACGAACAGCCAGTCACCGGCGCCCAACGGTCCCGGTCCGGTGTCGGGCGGGCAGCACCACGGGTTCCGCCGGGCCCGGGCGGTCAGCCGACCAGCGGTGGCACCATCGCCTCGACCAGGTGCGGGCCGGGTTCCGCGGTCGCCCGGCGCAGCGCGTCGGCCAGTTCCCCGGCGGTGCGCACCCGCACCCCCGGCACGCCCATGCCCGCGGCGAGCGCGGTGAAGTCCAGCTCCGGTCCGCCCAGGTCGAGCAGCCGGCGGGCGCGCTCGCCGTAGCCGGTCACCCCGACCTGGGTCAGCTCGCCACGCAGGATCGCGTAGGCGCTGTTGTTGAACAGCACCGTCGTCACGTCCAGCGACTCCCGGGCGTGGGTCCACAGCGCGGAGATGGTGTACATCGCGCTGCCGTCGGCCTGCAGGCACCACACCGGCCGGTCCGGGCAGGCGACCGCGGCGCCGGTGGCCGCGGGCAGCCCCCACCCGATCGCGCCACCGGTGAGCGACAGCCAGTCGTGGCGCGGCGCCCCCGCGGTGGCCGCGGGCAGCCCCAGCCCGGAGGTGATGGCCTCGTCGACGACGACCGCGCCCTCCGGCAGCAGCGCGCCGATCACCGCCGCGGCGGTGCCGACGTCCAGCGGGCCGGTGGGCAGCTCGGGCCGGGCCGCCGGCGCGGTCCGCGCGGTGGTGCCCGGGGCCACCAGGTCGGCCAGCTCGGCCAGCGCCGCGGCCGCCGCGCCGGCCCGCCCGACGACGGGGTGCACCGCGCAGCCGGCGGGCACCAGGTCGCCGTCGCGGCCGGGGTAGGCGAAGAACGCGACCGGCGAGCGGGCCCCGACCAGCAGCAGGTGCCGGGCCCCGGAGAGCTGGTGGTCGGCCATCTCCCGGGCGTAGCCGAGCCGGCTCACCGGCACCACCCCGGCGCCGCGCTCGACCCGGGTCGGGAACGTCTCGGCGATCAGCCGGGCCCCGGTGGCCGCGGCGATCCGGCCGGCCGCGGCCAGCCCGTCGGCGGTGGTGGCGTCCCCGCCGACCAGCAGGACGCACGGCTCGCCGGAGCGCAGCGCGTCGGCCGCGGCGCGCACCGCGTCGGCGCCGGCCGTGGCCCGCGGCGCC
>DASQMQ010000395.1:0-3994 GCA_035645455.1 Pseudonocardia sp. | reverse complement strand
CTTCAGCGTCCGCGCCACCTCGCCCAGGACCTCCTCGGGCGGGCCGCCCGCGGTGAGGAACCGCTGCAGGTGGAGGTCCTCGGGGCGGTAGCACAGGGTGATCCGGGCCGGCTCGCCGTCCCGGCCGGCCCGGCCGATCTGCTGGTAGTAGGAGTCCAGCGACTCCGGCGCCGAGGCGTGCACGACGTAGCGGACGTCGGGCCGGTCGATGCCCATGCCGAACGCCGAGGTCGCCACGACCACGTCCAGCCCGCCGCCGAGGAACTGCTCGTGCACCCGCTCGCGCTCGGCCCGGCGCATCCCGGCGTGGTACGCCTCGGCGCGCAGCCCCTGGGCAGCCAGCTGCTCGGCGTAGGACTCGGCGTCCTTGCGGGTCGCCACGTACAGCAGGCCGCCGTGGGTGCCCGGGTCGGCGTCCAGCTCGCGGACCCGGGCCACCACCTCGCGCCGCTTCTGGTCGTCGTCGATCGCGGTGACCACGGCCAGGTGCAGGTTGGGCCGGTCGAACCCGGCGACCACCTCGCGGTGGTCGCGCAGGCCCAGCCGGGCGACGATGTCGCGGCGCACCGGTAGCGCCGCGGTGGCGGTGAGCGCGACCACCGTCGGGTGGCCGAGGCGGCCGATCACCGGGCCGAGCCGCAGGTAATCGGGCCGGAAGTCGTGCCCCCAGGCCGAGACGCAGTGCGCCTCGTCCACCACGAACAGCGACACCCCGAGTCCGGCGAGCCGGTCCACGGTCTCGTCGTTGGCCAGCTGCTCCGGGGCCAGGAACAGGTACTCCGCCGCGCCCTCGCAGAACGCCGTCCAGGCCCGGTCGCGCTCGGCGGCGCGCTGGCCGGAGTTGACCGCGACCGCCTCCGGCGCCCGGCTCTCCCCGATGCCCTCCAACTGGTCCTGCTGCAGCGCCAGCAGCGGCGACACCACCACGGTCGGGCCGTCCAGCACCAGCGCGGGCACCTGGTAGATCGCGCTCTTGCCGAACCCGGTGGGCAGCACGGCGAGCACGTCGTGCCCGTCGACGACCGCCTCCATCGCGATGCGCTGCTCGGGGTGGAGCTCCGACCAGCCGAACGTCTGCTCGGCCACCTGTTGGAGGTCCTTGGTCCGCTTCGACACGGCGGCGAGATACCCGGTGCTGCCGAGCAGAAACGACCACCACCGGACGCAGGACCCAGGTGAGCAGGCCGCCGTCGGCCACCCGGAAGACCTCGGCGACCATCACCAGCGCCCCGTCCGGCCCGTGGTCCGGGTGCCCCCGACGACCCCGGGCGAGGTGCCGCCGAGGGCGGCGGCGCCACCCGAGGGGACCGCGGGGCGGCGAGCCGCCACCGCGATCGCCCCCAGGATCCGCTGCACGTCCGCGTCGTGGTCGTGCGCGTCGCCCCGTCCGTCCAGGTGGAACCGCCGCTCGTGCTCCAGGACCTCGACCCACCGGCCGGAGTCGAGCAGCTCACCCAGCCGCTGCTCGGCAACGGCGATGACGTCCACGCCCGCGCCGGCGTCGGGCCAGCTGAAGGCGTACATCCGGGCCGCCAGCTCCGCCGCCCGCACCGGGTCGACACCGAGCGACCGCAACCCGCTGGCGAGTTCGTCGGTGGTGACCACGAGCAGCCGCTCCCGCGGCTGCAGCCCGGGCACCGGCGGACCGCGACTGCGGACCGGCCAGGACGGGGACCTGAGCATCCGGCGCTCCAGGACACCGACCAGCGCCGCCCCGACGAGCGCGTTGTCGGTCGCGCGGTAGCCGCCGATCGCCAGCGCGCCACCGCCACCGAAGCTGCCGGCGGTCGCGGTGCCACCCGGGTGCGGGGCCGGGCCGGGTCCCCACAGCGCCACCGGCCATGGCCCGCCCGTGCCCGGCGGGAGCACGTCGCGGCGCGGGGTCGCTCCGTCCAGGCCCCAGTCCGGCCGGAACAGACCCGCAAGGGCGCTGTCGAAGGCGGTCACGTAGGCACCGCCGACGATCGGCTCGGGCAGCGCGACCTGGTACCGCGTCCGGGTGACGACACCGTTGCGCACCACCACCCGGCTCAGGGTCACGTGGTAGACGACCCGGACGGCGATGGTCGTCGCCGGACCCTTCTCGTACAGCGTGGTCTCGCCGCGGCCGCCGTGCACCGCGTTGCGGTTGTGGCCCGACTGGTCGCCGAAGCCCCCGCCCCCGCTCAGGCCGGTGCCCTCGATCGAGGTCCCGCTGCTCCAGCTCGGCGGCCGCAGGTGCCCGACGTTGCCCGACGCGGAGGTGACGGACTGGCTCCGGAAGACCGAGCGCAGCTCGGTGTTCGGCCGGCTGCCGATGACGGTGCGGTCGGCCAGCAGGTCGGCGCGCAGGTGCAGGTCGACGAACTCGCCGGGCGCCCCCGGCACCGCGAACCGGCCGACCCGGTAGCCGTCGGGGGTGGCGATCCGGTCCAGGTGGACGCTGAGCGCGACCGGCGTCAGCGTGTGCGCGAGCGCCGAGTGGTGGCCCAGCGCACCCGCCCGGCCGGCCAACCGGGGATCGGCCATGGCCCGGCCGATCGGCCCGGCCAGCTGGGCGCCGCGCCCGTCGATCCGGACCTCGGAGGGCAGCGTGAACCCGGCGCCGGCGGTCGGCTGCTCGGGCAGCGGCGTGCCGGCGTCCCGGCCGCTGGCCGCCCGGGCCTGCACCATGCCGTCGGGGAGCAGCCGGATCATCTGGCCAGACAGCACGATCGGCGTGCCGGTGACCGCCGTCGCCGGTGCGGCGTCCCGGTGCCGCAGCCGGCCCAGCCGGGACACGACCGGGGCGGCTTCCAGGCCGGCCCGGACGGTGATGCGGATCCCGTGCTGCACCCGGTTCGCCCCGTCCCAGCCGGCCACCCCGCGCAGCGTCGTGCCCTGCGCGGACACCCCCGCCGAGCGGCCGCGGTCGCGTCCGGTGCCGACCCCGCCGTTCGGGCCGAACACCTGGCCGTCCTCGGTGACGGAGAAGGCACCGTTGCCGCTCGCCCCGACCCCGGCGCCGCGGCCGTGCCGGCGACCGGCGTCGAGCTGCAGGTAGGCGTAGTCCTGCACGATGAGCCCGACCGTGTCGGTCTTGCCGGCCCACACCGTGTCGGTCCCGAACTCGGCGCCGATGGTCAGCGTGACGTGGCGGGTCTGCCGGACCAGCCCGGCACCCTCCCACGTGCGGACGGACACCGGGACGGTGACGGTCAGGCCGTCCGGCCCGAGCATCCGGTCCAGGTGCCCGCGCCAGCGCTTCCCGGCGAACTGGTTGAACAGCACGTTCCAGGCGACGGTGTCGCGCAGGGCGCCCGGGGCGACCTCCTCCACGGCCGCGACGACCTGGTCGAACAGCTCCACCCGGGCGCCAGCGGCGTCGGCCAGGTCGGCTCGTTCGACCACCGACTCGGCCATCCCGCCGACGAAGTTCTCCGGCACCTCCACCGACTCCTCGGCCGGGGTCAGCCGCCGTGCCCTGGCCACCACCTTCTCCAGCGTCTGCGTCCCGTGCGGCGTCGGCAGCTGCACGGGCACGCCGGCCCTGCGCCGCGCCTGCACCTCCTTGTCGATCTGCTCGACGAGGTAGCGGGTCAGCGCCCGGACGTACCGGCCGAGGCTCCGCTTGTCGAGCTGCCGCGGCAGCGCGGCGGGCGCGCGCTTCGCCTGCGCGGTCAGCTCGCCGGCGTAGCGGTCGATCAGCAACCGGGTGGTGCGCAGGTCGAGCAGCAGGTCCCCGGACACCATCCGCTCGACCGCGTCGGCCACCACGTCCAGCGGCAGGTCGTGCCGGCCGGCCGCGTAGGCGTCGAGCACGTCGCGCTCGGGGATCGCGTGCCAGACCATCGCACCGACCGTCTCGACCGCCGGCTCCCTGCTGCCGACATCGCGGCCGGTACGCACGTCGATGTCCAGGCCGAGCAGGCCGGTGTGGTGCTTGCCCAGCTCGATCCCGAGGAACTCCCGGCCCCAGATGCCCAGCGCCGACCAGTTCGCGCCGCGGTCCGCCCCGGCGGAGCCGTTGATCCCG
>DASQMQ010000394.1:0-2031 GCA_035645455.1 Pseudonocardia sp. | reverse complement strand
CAGCCAGGCGTGGTGGGAGCTGCGCGGCGAGGGCGGGGTGGTGTCCGTGTCGCTGCCGTTGGGCGAGGTCGAGCCGCGCCTGGACCGCTGGCCCGGCCGCCTCGCCGTCGCCGCGGTCAACTCGCCGGCGTCGGTCGTGGTGTCCGGTGACCCGGGAGCGCTGGACGCGCTGCTGGCCGAGGTGACCGCGGAAGGGGTGCCGGCCCGGCGCGTTCCCGGGGTGGACACGGCCGGGCACTCCCCGCAGGTCGACGTGCTGCGGGAGCGGCTGCTGGGCGCGTTGGAACCGGTCGCGCCGAGGCCGTCGCGGCTCCCGTTCTACTCGACGGTGACCGGTGGCCTTCTCGACACGACGTCGATGGACAACCACTACTGGTACCGCAACATGCGCGACCCGGTCGAGTTCGCGCGCGCCACCGGGTCGCTCCTCGATGCGGCGCACAACGTGTTCATCGAGGTCGGACCGCACCCGATGCTCGCGGCGGCGCTGCAGGAGACCGCCGCGGCCGGTGGCCGCCGGCTCGTCGCCGTCGGCTCCCTGCGCCGCGGGCAGGGTGGCCGCGACCGCGTCCTGACGTCGCTGTCGGAGGCCTACGTCTGCGGCGTGGAGGTCGACTGGACCGCCGTGATCGGGCGCGACACGGCGCGGTTCGAGCTCCCGACGTACCCGTTCCAGCGGCGCCGCCACTGGCTGGAGCCGGCCGTGCGCGGCGATGTCTCGTCGGCGGGTCTCGTCGCAGCGGACCACCCGCTGCTGCGCGCGGTGGTCAGCTGTGCCGACGGTGACGGCGTGCTCTTCACCGGCACCCTGTCGGCGCGCTCCCAGCCGTGGCTGGTCGAGCACCCCGCGGACGGCCCGGCCCTGCTGCCGGGCAGCGCGTTCGTCGAGCTGGCGATGCACGCCGGCGACCACGTCGGATGCGACCGCCTGGTGGAGCTGACCGTCGAGGTCGAGCTGGTCGTCCCGGAGCGCGGCGACATCGCGCTGCAGGTCGTCCTCGGCGGGCCCGAGGCGGGCGGCTCGCGCCGGGTGGCCGTCCACTCCCGCTTCGTCGGCGACGGCGGTGCGTGGACGCGCAACGCGGTCGGAGTGCTGGCGGCGCAGGTCACGGGGGCCGCGGCGGATCCCGGCGCGTGGCCGCCCGCGGACGCCCACCGGCTGGACGTCGACGGTCTCGTCGCCTGGAGCGTGGGCGACGAGGTGCTCGCCGAGGTCGCCCTGCCGGCCGGTCTGCGGGCCGCGTCCTCCTCGTACGGACTGCACCCCGCGTTGCTGGACGCGGCCGTGCAGGTCGCCGAGCTGCTCGACCCGACCGGTGGCCGGCAGCGGGCGCTGCACTGGCGGGGGTTCTCGTTGTCCGCCACCGGCGCCTGCGCCCTGCGGGTGCGGGTGGCACCGGCCGGGGACGGCGCCGTGTCGATGGTCCTGACCGATCCGGCGGGGCTGCCGGTGGCGAGCCTGGACCGCCTCGTCCGCACGGCCTCCTCGACGGCCACCACGGGCGTCGCGCGTGACCTGCTGTTCCGCGTGGAGTGGCCCGAGCAGCCGGCAGGGGCCGAACCGACCCCGCTCGCCTGCGCGGTCGTCGGTCCGGACCAGCTCGGGGTGCCCGGCCGGTGCTACCCCGGTCCGGACGCGCTCCCGGACCCGCTCCCCGAGGTGGTGGTGGCCACCTTCGTCGGCGAGCCCACCGCGGAGTCGGCGACGCAGCGGGCCCTCGCGCTGGTGCAGGCGTGGGTGAGCGGCGGGCGGTTCTCGGGCTCGCGGCTGCTGATCGTGACCCGGGGCGCCGTCGCCGCCCTCGTCGACGAGGACGTGCCCGACCTGGCCGGGGCGTCGGTGTGGGGTCTGGTCCGGTCGGCGCAGTCCGAGCACCCCGGCCGCATCGTGCTCGTCGACCTCGACCCGGCCGACGCGGACCCCGGGACCGCGCTCGGAACCGCGTCGAGCTCGGGTGAACCGCAGGTGGCCATCCGGGCGGGTGTCGCGCGGGTGCCCCGGTTGGCCCGGTTGGCCCGGACCACCGCCGC
>DASQMQ010000393.1:0-4034 GCA_035645455.1 Pseudonocardia sp. | reverse complement strand
GCGACGCGGCGGCGCCCCGGTTCGTCGGGCCGGGCGCCGCCCGCGCTGTCGTAGCGTGCCGGTCGAGCGGGCCGGCACTGGCGGACCCGGGAGGGAGCGCGAGGTGGCCGTGGAGCACGACCGGACCCCGATCGCGGTGCGCGCGTTCTGGGTCACCGCCCCCGGCACCGGTGAGATCCGCCCGGGCACCGTGCACCCGCCCGGTCCGGACGAAGTGCTGGTCCGCGCGCTGTACTCGGCGGTGAGCCGCGGCACCGAGGCGACCGTGTTCCGCGGCGGCGTGCCGGCGAGCCAGCACGCGGCCATGCGGGCCCCGTTCCAGGAGGGCGACTTCCCCGCCCCGGTCAAGTACGGCTACCTCAGCGTCGGGGTGGTGGAGCAGGGTCCGGACGAGCTGCTCGGCCGCACGGTGTTCTGCCTCCACCCGCACCAGGACCGGTACGTCGTGCCGGTGTCGATGGTCGTCCCGGTGCCGGACGGGGTGCCCGCCGCGCGGGCCGTGCTGCTCGGCACGGTGGAGACCGCCGTCAACGCGCTGTGGGATGCCGGACCACTGGTCGGGGACCGGATCGCGGTGCTCGGCGCGGGCATGGTCGGCTGCTGCGCGGCCCGGCTGCTGGCCGGGCTGCCCGGCGCCCGCGTCCAGCTTGTCGACCTGGACCCCGGACGGGCCGAGGTGGCCGCCGCGCTCGGGGTCGAGTTCCGCACCCCGGACGCCGCCGACGGCGACTGCGACCTGGTCCTGCACACCAGCGGCAGCTCGGCCGGGCTGACCCGGGCCCTGGAGCTGCTCGGCGACGAGGGCGAGGTGGTCGAGCTGAGCTGGTACGGCGACCGGGTGGTGCAGGTCCCGCTGGGCGAGGGCTTCCACCCGCGCCGGCTCGCCATCCGCAGCAGCCAGGTCGGCACCGTCGCCCCGGCCCGCCGGGCCCGGCGCAGCCACGCCGACCGGGCCGCGCTGGCCGCGGCCCTGCTCGCCGATCCGGCGTTCGACGCCCTGATCACCGGGGAGAGCGCCTTCGACGACCTGCCCGCCGTCATGCCCCGACTGGCCGGCGGCGAGCTGCCGGCCCTGTGCCACCGCGTCACCTACCCCGACCAGGCCGGGGGCCGACCGTGTTCCGAGTGACCGTCCGCGACCACGTGATGGTCGCCCACAGCTTCCGCGGTGAGGTGTTCGGGCCCGCCCAGCAGCTGCACGGCGCCACCTTCGTCGTCGATGCCACCTTCCTGCGCCCGGACCTGGACGCCGACAACATCGTGGTGGACATCGGGCGGGCCACCGAGCGGCTGCACGCGGTGCTGGCCGACCTGAACTACCGCAACCTCGACGAGGTGCCCGAGTTCGCCGGCACCAACACCTCGACCGAGTTCCTGGCCAAGGTGATCGCCGACCGGCTGGCCGACCTGATCGCGACCGGCGAGCTGGGCCCGGGCGCGGCCGGGCTGACCGCGATCGAGGTCGTCCTGCACGAGTCGCACGTGGCGTCGGCGGGCTACCGGCGCGAGCTGTGACGGCCGGGCGGGCCGCCGACGACCGCGACCTGCACGTCGTGCTGCCGGCGTCCGTCGACGACCCGGCCACGCCCAGCGGTGGCAACGCCTACGACCGGCGGGTGTGCCGGGAGCTGCCGGCGTTCGGGTGGCGGGTGCACGCCGTCCGGGTCAGCGGGACCTGGCCGCGGCCCGACCGGGCCGACCGGGACGCCCTGGCCCGGGCGCTCGCCGAGCTGCCCGACGGCGCCCTGGTCCTGGTCGACGGGCTGGTCGGCTGCGGGGTGCCCGACGTCGTGGTGCCCGCGGCGCGGCGGCTGCGCCTGCTGGTGCTGGTCCACCTGCCGCTGGCCGAGGAGACCGGCCTCGCGCCCGACGACGCCGCCGACCTCGACCGCCGCGAGCGGGACGTGCTCGCGGCCTCGGCCGCGGTGGTCGTGACCGGCGGGTGGGCCGCGGCGAGGCTGGCCGGGGCGGTGCCCGCCGAGCGGCTGCACGTCGCCGAGCCCGGCGTCGACCCGGCCCCGCTCGTCGAGGGCCGGGCGGCCGGGACCGGCCTGCTGTGCCTGGCCTCGCTGACCCCGCGCAAGGCGCAGGACGTGCTGCTCACCGCCCTGGCCGAGGTGGCCGGCGGCGCGTTCGCCGGTGAGTTCTCCTGCGTGCTGGCCGGCCCGCTCCCCGACCCCGGCTACGCCGCCGAGCTGCGGGCGCTGGTCGAGCGCGGCGGGTTGGCCGGGCGGGTCCGGCTGGCCGGCCCGCTGGCCGGCGCCGAGCTGGACGCCGCCTGGGCCGGCACCGACCTGGCCGTGCTGGTGTCCCGGGCCGAGACCTACGGCATGGCCGTCACCGAGGCCCTGGCCCGTGGGATCCCGGTGCTGGTCAGCGACGCCGGTGCGCTGCCGGGGACGCTCGGTCGCGCGCCGGACGGCAGCCGGCCGGGGATCGTCGTGCCGGCGGGCCGGCCCGAGCCGCTCGCCGACGCCCTGCGCCGCTGGTGGGGAGAACCCCGGTACCGGGCGGATCTGCGCCGTTCGGCCCGGGAACGGCGCTGCATACTGAGCGGGTGGGAGGACACCGCGCGGCGGCTGCACGAGGTGCTGGAGGGGCTGCGCCGGCCGCCGGTGGTGGCGCCGTGACCCCGCCCGACCCGACCGCCCAGGTGGTCGACGACTTCGACCCGGACTGGCTGGCCGTCCGCGAGCCGGCCGACCACGACGCCCGCGACCCCGCGCTCGCCGCCGCACTCGGCACCTCCCTGCGCCCGGTCGACGGCGAGGTCGTGCTCCACGACCTCGGGTCGGGCACCGGCTCGCTGGCCCGCTGGCTCGCCCCGCGGCTGCCGGGCCCGCAGCGCTGGGTGCTGCACGACCGCGACCCGGCGCTGCTCGCGCTGGCCCGGGAACGGACGGCCGGGCTGGCCGCCGCCGACGGCAGCCCGGTGCGGGTGGAGACCGCGGTGACCGACCTGACCGCGCTGCGCGTCGCCGACCTGACCGGCGCCGCCGCCGTCACCGCCTCGGCGCTGCTGGACCTGTTCACCGCGGCCGAGGCCGACGCGCTGGCCGCGACCTGCGCCGCCGCCGGCGCCCCGGTGCTGTGGACCCTGTCGGTGACCGGAGCGGTCGAACTGGACCCGCCCGACCCGCTGGACGGGCCGATCACCACCGCGTTCAACGACCACCAGCGCCGCTCCGGCCCGGACGGCGCGCTGCTCGGCCCGGAGGCACCGGAGGTCGTGGCGGAGGCGCTGCGCCGGCACGGGATGACCGTGCACGCGGCGGAAAGCCCCTGGCGGCTCGGCCCGGCGCACGCCGGCCTGCTCGCCGAGTGGCTGCGCGGGCGGGTGGACGCCGCCGTCGAGCAGGACCCGGCGCTGGCGGCGGGGGCGCCGCGGTGGCTGGCGGACCGGCTGGCCGCGGTGGACGCCGGCCGGCTGACCGCGGCGGTGGGGCACCGCGATCTGCTCGCGGTACCGGACCGGCGGGCACCGGGGGGCGCCGGCGCGGGGAACACGACGGGGTCGGGGGACGCAGGACACCAACCGGCTGGGCTCCGGAAGGCAGGGCCCGTGGAGGCGTCGACATGAAGCACTCGCTCCCCACCCGACCGACGCCGTGGCTGCGGCTGCTGGTCGGCATCGGCATCATCATCGGGTTGGTCGCCCTGCTCGGCGGTGACGCCTTCGCCAACGGGCTGGCCGTGATCGGGCCGGCCTCGATCGCGGCCGCGCTGGCGATCGGGCTGCTCACGACCGTGCTCGGGGCGCTGCGGTGGTGGCTGGTGGCGCGCCGGGTAGGGCTGCAGCTGCGGGTGCGGGACGCGATCGCCGAGGTCTACCGGGCCACCTTCCTCAACGCCGTGCTGCCCAGCGGGGTGCTCGGCGACGTCGACCGGGCGGTGCGGCACGGCCGCGACTCCGGCGACACGGCCCGCAGCGCGCGGGCCGTGGTCCTGGAGCGGACCGCCGGCCAGGTCGTGCTGATCGGGGTGGCCTGCATCGTGCTGCCCACCCAGCCCGCGCTGGTCGCCGCGGTGCTCAG
>DASQMQ010000392.1:0-1802 GCA_035645455.1 Pseudonocardia sp. | reverse complement strand
CGGCCCGCGTGGCCCGGCGGCCGGGTAGGCGCCGGTGCCGTTCGGCCCGGCTTCGTGGGCCCCGGACCCGTTGTGCCGCGACCCGTTGTATCCAGGTTCACCGGGTCCGTCGGGTCCGGGCCCGTAGTACGGAGGCTCGTTGGCTACCGGTCCGTGGTGCGCAGTCCCGTTGTGCGCCGTCCCGTGGTGCGCAGTCCCGTGGTGTCCCGACCTGTTCGACCCGGTTCCGTTCGGTCCGGTTCCGTTCGGTCCGGATGCGTTCGGTCCGGATGCGTTCGACGGGGACCGCTCCGGGCCGGCGGGCCGGGCGCCGTCGGCCGGCGCACCGTCGGTGGTCTCGACGTCGTCGGGCCCCGAGCGCCGCTCACCGCGCAGTTCGGCCTGGAGTCGGGCCAACAGGTTGAGGTCCGCCTCGCCGAGCCGGGCCAGCGACTCCGGCCGCAGGCCGAGGGCCGGGTCGACGCCCGGCCGGTCGTCGGAGCGCCCGCCGGGTCGGGAGTCCGGCTCGTGGCCACCGCCGGGCATCGGGATGGCCGGACGGGTGGGGGACTGGGGTGTCCGGCCGGTCGCCGCCGGGGACGGTCCGCCGGGCATCGGGATCGCCCGGGAGGCGGGCGGCACCTGCGGGGTCGGTCCCGACCGCTCGGACCGGCCACCGGGCATCGGGATGGCCCCGGACCCGGCGGACCCCCCGGCCGGCATCGGGATCGCACCTGACCGGCCGGAAGGTCCATCGGAGGTGCTGGGCCCCACCGGGGTCGCACCGGACCGGCCGGACGGCTCGTCGGAGGGGCCGGGTCCCATCGGGATCGCGCCTGACCGGCCGGACGGTCCGTCGAGGGTGCCGGAGGGGCCGGGTCCCATGGGGATCGCGCTCGACCGGCCGGACGGTCCGTCGAAGGTGCCCGAGCCCGACCCCATCGGGATCGCCCCGGAACCCGTGCGGGCAGCGGGCTCGCGGGTGGGCAGGGAGGTGGGACCCGAGTCCCCGGCCGTCCGATGCACACGCTCGGCGTCACGCACGGGCAGCGGGATCGGGCCCGACTGCGAGCCGCCCGGCTCGTCGGGCGTCGGATCGTCCGGGGTGCGCAGGTAGCGGTGGCGGGGCGCGCGGCGCACCGTCGGTCGGGGCGCGGGCCGCTCCGGCTCGACGGTCCGGTCGCCGTCGGAGGCGGCGCCGTCCGCTTTGCGCTCCGCCCAGGCGCCGGAGAGCCAGTCGCCCGACCAGCTCTCCTCGGCCACCGGCGACGGCTCCTCGACCAGCCCGATCGGCCCGGTCAGCGGCGGCGTGGGGTCGAGCAGCGGGGCCATCAGCGGCCGGCTCAGCGGATCGTGCAGCGGGTCGAAGTCGGAGTCCCGGTGCGACCCGCCCGCGGGGCTCCCGTCGGAGTCGACCGGGGCGAGGGACCGCCGTCCACCGCCACCCCGGCGCAGCAGCGGGATGGGGGTGGGCCCGGGGACCGGCGTGCGGCCGATCGGGGTCACCGGGGTCGCGTCGTCCCGGGGGGAGCCCGCCCGGTGGGCCGGCCCGCCGCGTCGTTCGCGGCCGAACTCGTCGGGGTGGAAGTCCTCGGCGCTGCCGTCGGCGGACCGCTCGTCGAGCGCGCGGTCCCGGGCCGTTTCGTCGAGCACCGACGGCACCGCGGTCAGCCGGGCGCTCGCCCGCCGCACGTCCGCGTCGCGGTGGTCGGCCGGGGCGCCGGGGTCCGCGGAGCGGTCGTCGAACAGCGGGGTGTCCGAGTGCGACTCCCCGAACGGCGGCGCGGCGGAGATCGGCCGGCCGGCCCCGGGCTGCCGGACCC
>DASQMQ010000391.1:0-2017 GCA_035645455.1 Pseudonocardia sp. | reverse complement strand
GGTCCGCGCCGGACGCCGTCCGGCAGCCGTGGGCCAGCGAGCTGCAGACGATGTGGGACTACCTCGACCAGCCCGGCACCATCGGCGACGCGATGGGCGTCGCGGAGGGCTTCCTCAGCGAGCTGAACCGGCGGGTGGGCGACCCGTCGATCTTCGGGCTGCGCGAGGTCGTCGACGGGATGACCCGCGGCGGGGTGCAGTTCGCCGACGCGCGCAAGGCGATGCGGGCGGTGCTCGAGGCCCGGCCCGAGCCGGTCACCCTGGTCATGGACAACCTGGAGGACCTGCACACCCGCCTCGACGAGCTGCGCCAGGTGCTGTCCGGGCTGTTCCACCTGGTCGGTCGGACCAGCGAGGTGCACCGCGCCCGCCGGCCCTACGGGCTGCGCATCTGCCTGCCCTCGGAGCTGTTCGACACCGTCCACGAGATCTCCAGCAACCCGGAGAAGGACTTCCGCGGCAACTACCTGACGATCTACTGGACCGCCCGCGAGCTGCTGCACCTGGCCGGCTCCCGGCTGCGGTTGTTCCTGGCCTCGCACCACCCCGACGAGCTGGCCCACCTGCTGCGCCGGGTGCCGGCCGCCGCGGAGTCCGACGTCGCACTGCTGCGCGGCACCCTGCCGCCCTCGGTGCGCGGCGGGCTCGGCGTGGACGAGGACCCGGTCGCCTACCTGCTGCGGCACACCCAACTGCTGCCGCGGCACCTGATCGGAATCCTCAACCGGGTCTACACCGAACGCGCATCGGCCCCGTGGAACGTCACGCCGGAGGCGATCCTGCGCGGTACCCGGCACGCCGAGAAGATCGTGATGGAAGGGATTCTGGCCGCCCACCGCGAGCGGTTCCCCGAGGCCCCGACGGCGCTGAACAAACTGTCGGACCGGTTGGGGATCTGCTTCCCGGCCAGCGAACTGCACCGGATCTTCAACCGGGAGGGCATCCGCAAGCAGACCGGGCTGGAGTTCGGCCAGTTCCTGGAGATGCTGCTGGAGATGGGCGTGCTCGGGGTGAAGATCGGTGAGACCACCCGCTACAACACCGCCGATTTCCGCTACACCTTCGACACCTCGCTGAACGCCGAAGAGGACACCGACGCGCTCTGCGTGCACCCGCTGTTCACCCGTTACCTGCACGAGCGGGCGATCCCCCGGCTGCGCCGGGCCGGGGCGCTGCCGACCTACCCCTACGGCTGCGACCTCGACGGCGACTACCGCCGGTCGCTGGGCTACGTCGGGGCCTGAGGACGCCGATGGCGCTCGGCGCGGGCAGCAGGCGGCCACCGGCCAGCGAGGCCGAGCAGTACCCGGACGACCCGCCCGAGGGCATGCGGATCGGGATCGCGCTGTCCGGCGGCGGGATCCGGTCGGCGGCGTTCAACCTCGGGGCGCTGCAGGCGCTGCAGGAGAAGGGCATCCTCGGCCGGGCGGAGTACCTGACCGCGGTGTCCGGCGGCAACTACATCGCCAGCGCGTTCGCCATCTCCGCGGCCTACGCCCGGCCCGGCTACGACGACGGCAAGCCGCGCTGGTCGGTGGGCTCGCCGGAGGAGCGGTACCTGCGCAACAACACCGACTACCTGGCGCCGGGCTGGACCGGGCGGGTCTGGCTGGGGCTCAGCGTGGCCTACGGCTTCCTGCTGAACTACCTGCCGTTCCTGCTGTGCAGCTTCCTGATCGGCCGGGTCGTCGGGTGGGGGCTGCACCACGTGGCCGGGGTCCGGCTCGACGACCTGCGGTTCGGCGGGCCGGGGCTGCTGCCGTCGTCGTGGGTGCTGCGCGGCCCGCTGCTGCTGCTGGCCGCGTGCTTGGCGTTGGCGCTGTTCCTGGTGTTCGTGCGGCGGCTGCGCGACGGCTACCGGCCGGTCGGCGAGTACGGCCGGTCGCGGTCCGAGCCGGCCGCGGCCGTCCTGGTGGGGCTGGGCATCGTGGTCGTCGTGGCGCTCGCGCTCCCCGCGCTGGCCGCCGGCTACGCCGCCGCGTCGCGGTGGGTGCTGACCCGGGTACTGGGCGGCAGC
>DASQMQ010000390.1:0-3430 GCA_035645455.1 Pseudonocardia sp. | reverse complement strand
GGGGACCCGGCTGCGGCCGCTGACCCTGTCCGCCCCCAAGCCGATGCTGCCCACGGCCGGGGTGCCGTTCCTGGCGCACCTGCTGTCCCGGATCCGGTCGGCCGGCGTCCGGCGGGTGGTGCTGGGCACCTCCTACCTGGCCGAGACGTTCTCCGAGTACTTCGGCGACGGCTCCAAGCTCGGCATGGAGATCGAGTACGTGGTCGAGGACCACCCGATGGGCACCGGCGGCGGCATCCGCAACGTGGCCGAGCACCTCACCGCCGGGACCGTGCTGGTGTTCAACGGCGACGTGCTGTGCGGGACCGACCTGGGCGCGCTGGTGCAGACCCACCGCGCGACCGCTGCCGACGTCACCCTGCACCTGGTCAAGGTGCTCGACCCGCGGGCCTACGGCTGCGTGCCCACCGACGCGAGCGGGCAGGTGCTGGAGTTCCTGGAGAAGACCGACGACCCGCCGACCGACCAGATCAACGCCGGGTGCTACGTGTTCAACCGGTCGGTGATCGACTCGATCCCGCAGGGCCGTCCGGTGTCGGTCGAGCGGGAGACCTTCCCGGAGCTGCTGGCCGCCGGGTCGCGGGTCTCCGGGCACGTCGACAACTCCTACTGGCGCGACATGGGCACCCCGGCCGATCTGATCCAGGGCTCGGCCGACCTGGTCCGCGGCGTCGCGCCGTCGGACGCGCTGCCCGGCCCGACCGGCGAGGCGCTGCTGCTCGACGGCGCCGAGGTGCACCCCGAGGCGTTCGTGCTCGGCGGCACCACGGTCGGGCGCGGCGCGCGGATCGGGGCCGGGGCCCGCGTCGAGGGCGCGCTGGTGTTCGACGGCGCGGTGATCGGCGAGGGCGCCGTGGTGGAGCACTCGGTGATCGGCGCCGACGCGCGGGTCGAGGAGGGTGCGCTGGTCAACGACACCGTGCTGGGCGACCGCGCGGTCGTCGGCGCGCGCTGCGAGCTGCGCAAGGGCATGCGGATCTGGCCGGACGTGGTGCTGCCCCCGCACGGCGTGCGGTTCTCCCCGGACGTCTGAGCGCGCTCCGCACCGCTCGCGCAGCCTGTCGCGGGCCCGCGCAGCCCGCCGGCGGTCTGCGCGGACGCTCGACGGTCTGCGGGATATGTGACGGCCTGCGGGACCTGCGACGGGTTGGGCGACTCTCGACGGTCTGCGCCACCCGCGACGGGTTGCGCGACTCGTGATGGTCTGCGCGGTCCGCGAATGGGCCGCGCGGCCCGCGATGGGCTGCGCGCCCCCGGCGGACCGGCGTGCCCGTCGATGCCGCGCCCGCCAGGGCTTAGGGTCGGGACCGTGTCCGTCCCGACCCGCAGCACCGAGCAGGTGCGCGAGTGGCGGCCGGGGTTCCGGCTGGACCTGGCCGGCGTGCTCGGCCCGCTGCGCCGCGGCCGGGGTGACCCCACCTGGCAGACCGACGCCGACGGCGCCGCGATCTGGCGGGTGGCCACCACCGCCGACGGGCCGGTGACGACGCGCCTGCAGCGGCGCGCGGACGGCACCGTGGTCGTCACGGCGTGGGGACCCGGTGCGGCCTGCGCGCTCGAGGGCGTGCCCGCCCTGCTGGGCGCGGACGACCGGCCCGACGAGTTCGTCGCCCACCACCCGCTGATCGCCGACGCCCGGCACCGACGGCCGGGGCTGCGGCTGGGCGCGTCGCGGCGGGTGTGGGACGTGCTGGTGCCCTCGGTGCTGGAGCAGAAGGTGACCGGGACCGAGGCGCGCCGCTCCTGGCGCGAGCTGTGCCGCCGCTTCGGCGACCCGGCCCCGGGTCCGGCGCCGGCCGGGATGCGCGTCCCGCCGACGCCCGCCCAGCTGCGCGCGGTCCCGGACTGGGAGTGGCACCGGGCCGGCGTGGACCACGCCCGCGGCCGGGCGATCCGGGCCTGCGCGGCCGTCGCGCACCGCCTGGAACGGGCCTGTGAGCTGGGTGGGGCGCCCGGCCGGGAGCTGCTGCGGCGGGTGCCCGGGATCGGGGTGTGGACCGCGGCCGAGGTGGCCCAGCGGGCCTGGGGCGATCCGGACGCGGTCAGCTTCGGCGATCTCCACATCCCCAGCGTGGTCGGCTGGGCGCTGCTCGGCCGCCCGCTGGACGACGCCGGGATGCTGGAGGTGCTGGCGCCGTACGCGCCGCAGCGGCAGCGGGCGGTGCGCTACATCGAGGCGTCCGGGTTCCGCCGCCCCCGCTTCGGCCCGCGCTTCTCCCCCCGCGACTACCGCACCCTCTGACCGCCCGCTCCACCCACGCTCGCCGCCGCACCCCCCGGGTTCAGGAAGGCCACCTTCCGGAACTGTGGGGGCAGGAAGGTGGCCTTCCTGAACCTCGCGCGGTCAGGAAGGTGGCCTTCCTGAACCACGGCGGCCACGAGTCCCCGGGGGAGGGTGCGGGCGGCGGGGGTGGGCGGCGGTGGGACGTAGGCTGGCGCCGGTGGAGATCGTGCGGGCGGCGAGCCCGGTGAAGGTGGCCCCATGAAGGTCGCGGTGCTGGTCGGCGGCGTCGGCGGGGCGCGGTTCCTGCTCGGTCTCAAGGCCGCGCTGGGGCTGCCCGCGGTCGGCCCGGGCGAGAGCGAGCACGAGATCACCGCCGTGGTCAACGTCGGCGACGACATCTGGCTGCACGGCCTGCGCATCTGCCCCGACCTGGACACCTGCATGTACACCCTGGGCGGCGGCATCGACTCCGCGCGCGGGTGGGGCCGGGCGGGCGAGACCTGGTCGGTGCGCGACGAGCTGGCCGCCTACGGCGCCGATCCGTCCTGGTTCGGCCTCGGCGACCGGGACACCGCCACCCACCTGGTCCGCAGCCGGATGCTGCGGGCCGGCTACGCGCTGTCCGACGTGACCACCGCGCTGTGCGCCCGCTGGCGGCCGGGGGTGGCGCTGCTGCCGACCACCGACGACCGGGTGGAGACCCACGTGGTCATCGACGACCCGGAGACCGGTCCGAAGGCGCGCAGGGCCGTGCACTTCCAGGAGTGGTGGATCCGGCACAAGGCCGAACCGCGCCCGCACGACTTCGTCTCCGTCGGCGCCGACCGGGCCACCGTGCTGCCGGCGGTCCGGGACGCGATCGCCGGCGCCGACGCGGTGCTGGTCGCGCCGTCGAACCCGGTGGTCAGCATCGGGTCGTCGCTGGGCGTGCCGGGGGTGCGCGAGGCGCTGGCCGCGACCCCGGCGCGGGTGGTCGGGCTGTCGCCGATCGTGGGCGGGCGGCCGCTGCGCGGGATGGCCGACGCCTGCCTCGCCGCGATCGGCGTGGACACCACCGCCGAGGCGGTCGGCCGGCACTTCGGCGCCCGCGCCGACGGCGGCCTGCTCGACGGCTGGCTGGTCCACTCCGGCGACGTCGCCGACGTCCCGGGCGTCGAGGTCCGGTCGGTGCCGCTGCTGATGACCAACGTCCCGGCGACCGCCGAG
>DASQMQ010000389.1:0-3597 GCA_035645455.1 Pseudonocardia sp. | reverse complement strand
AGCGCGCTGATGCTCGCGGCCCTGGGAACGCCCTGCGTGTGCGCCGCCGGGGCAGCTCGCTGGACCCGATCAGGAATCGAGGAGCGCCGGCGTCTGGTCCACGTGGCCGGCTACCTCGCGGACGGACCCACCACGCCATCCGGTCGCTGGAGCGCACCCGGCTCCCGGGTGCGGCGCCGGTGCAGCAGCACCATCGCCGCTCCGGCCAGCAGCCCCCAGAACGCCGAGCTGATCCCGGCGAACCCGATGCCGGCGGCGGTGACCACGAAGGTCACCCCGGCCGCCTCCCGGAGTTCCGGGTCGCCCACCGCCGTCACCAGCGACGACGCCAGCGCTCCCAGCAGTGCGAGCCCGGCGACCGCGGTCACCAGCACCGGCGGCGACAGCAGCAGGACGGCGGTGGCGAGGCCGGCGCCCAGGCCGAGCCCGGCCAGGCCGACACCGGCGGTGACCGAGGCGATCCAGCGCCGCCCGGGGTCGGGATCGGCGTCCGGGCCGGCGGCCAGCGCCGCGCTGATCGCCGCCAGGTTCACCGCGTGCCCGCCGAACGGGGCGCTCACCAGGGTGGCCAGTCCGGTCGCGGTGAGGATCGGGCGCAGCGGCGGGTGGTAGCCGAACTGCGCCAGCACCGCCATCCCCGGCACGTTCTGCGAGGCCATGGTGACCAGGAACAGCGGCAGCCCGACGCTGGCCAGCGTCACCGGGTCGAACACCGGGGTGGTCCAGACCAGCCGGGGGACCAGGTCGGCCGCGGCCGGGGCCGGGCCGGTCGCCGCGATCAGCACCACCGCGACGACCAGGGCCGCGGGTACCGCCCACCGCCGGGCGAACCGCCCGGCCAGTACCCACACCGCGATCACCGGCGCCGCCAGCAGCGGCACCTCGGCCAGCGCGCGCACCGGAGCCAGGCACAGCTCGAGCAGCACGCCGGCCAGCATCGCCCCGGCGACCGGTGCCGGGATCGCGGCGATCAGCCGGGCCAGCGCCGGGACCAGGCCGGCGACCACGACGAGGACCCCGCACAGCAGGAACGCGCCCACCGCGGCCGGGAAGCCGCCGGGCGGCGTCCCGGCCGCGATCAGCAGTGCGGCTCCCGGGGTGGACCAGGCGATGCTGATCGGCATCCGGTGCCGCAGCCCGAGCACCAGCGCGACCAGGCCGGCGACCAGGCACAGCGCCAGCAGCCCGGACGCGGCCTGTCCGTCGTCGGCGCCCGCGGCGCGCAACCCGGCGAGCACCACCGTGAACGCCCCGGCGAAGCCCACCACCGCCGTCACGACGCCGGCCAGCACCGGTTGTGGTCGCATGCGCCCTCCTCCGTTCCGTTTACGGAACGCTCTCGGCACGGGACGATAGCCAGGTGACCCGCAGACCGGCAACCGAGAACCCAGCGCGCCCGGCCGTGGCCGACGGCACGGACATCGGCGCGCGCGTCCGGCACCTGCGGGAACGGCACGGGATCTCGCTCTCCGAGCTCGCCCGACGCGCGGCTGTGGGCAAGGCGACGCTGTCCGGGCTGGAGTGCGGCACCCGCAACCCCACGCTGGAGACGCTGCAGGCCGTGGCCGCCGCGCTGGAACTCCCGCTGACCGCGCTGCTCCACCACTCGTCGGCCACCATCCGCGGGGCGGCCGTGGAGATGGAGCTGCTGCGGGTGTTCGACGACGGGCCGGTGACCTACGAGCTGTTCCGGATGCGCCTGCCCGCCGGGCTCGCCCAGGAGTCGCCCGCCCACCACGCCGGGGTGACCGAGCACGCCACCGTGTTCGCCGGGGTGCTGCGCACCGGCCCGCTGGCCGCCCCGGTGTCCGTCGGCCCGGGGGAGTACCTGGAGTGGGCCGCCGACGTGCCGCACGGGTACGCCGCCCTCGGCGACACCGACGTGCTGGCCGGCCTGCTGATCCGCTACCCGCGCCCGGCGGCCGGCTGAGGCCGGGCCGGTCAGGCCGTCAGGACCGCCGCCAGCCGCGCCGCCGCCGCCGGCCCGCCCTGCGGCAGGAACAGCGACGGCTCGACCAGCTCCAGCTCCAGGACCCGGTAGCCGCCCTCGTCGTCGCGGACGAGGTCGACGCGGGCGTAGGCCGGGGTGCCGAAGCGGGCCGCCACCGCGTCCACCGCGGCCCGGGCCACGGCGAGCTGCGCGTCGTCGGCCTCGTGTCCGGTCAGCGCCTCGGCGAGGAAGAGGGCATCGGTCTCACCGCCCGGGGGCAGGGCGACCCGCTTGTTGGCCGCGTGGCTGTACCGGCCGCCGAAGAACAGCAGCGCCCACTCACCGTGCTCGGCCACGGAGCCGATCAGCGGCTGGACCAGGGCGGTGGCGCCGCGCCGGTGCAGCCGACCGAGGTGCCGGGTGGCCTGGTCGAGCTGGTCGGGCCGGTAGGACGCCACGTCGCGGCTGCCCGCCCCGACGGCCGGCTTGACGACGAACCCGGTGCCCGGGAACGCCACCGGTGCGCCGGGCTCGACGAACGCGGTGTCGATCACGGGGACGCCGGCGGCGGCGAGCTCGGCGAGGTAGTGCTTGTCGAGGTTCCAGCGCACCAGCGGGCCCGGGTTGACCAGGTCGGTCATCGCGTCGACCCGGTCGAGCCAGCCGTGGAACTCCGGCAGCCGCTGCGAGTAGTCCCAGGTCGACCGCAGGACCACCCGGTCGAACCCGGCCCACCGGACCGCCGGGTCGTCCCAGTCGACGACCTCGACCGAGACCCCGGCCGCGGTCAGCGCGGCCAGGGCGAGCGGCTCGTCGTCGTCGTGCCCGCGGGCGTCCCCGGTCGTCGCCCAGCCCAGGTGTCCGATCATGTGCCGCACGCTAGCGGCGACCGCCCGGCGGGGTGTCGGGGATGTCCGCGCCACCAGGAACGCCCGGGTGCCGGAGGGCCGGATCAGCCGGGGCCGGACCGGACCTCCTGCACGGCCGCGGCGACCAGGTCGACCCCGGCGACGACGGCCCGCTCGTTGAGCGAGGAGTACCCGAAGATGAGGCCACCGGGCCCGGAGCTGCCCATCCGGTACGGGGCCACCCCGTGCACGGCCACGCCGTGCCGGGCGGCGGCGGCGACCACGGTCGCCTCGTCCAGCTCCGCCGGCAGCCAGGCCACCAGGTGCAGCCCGGCCGCGATCCCGGCCGGGGTCAGCTCGGGCAGCCGGGTGGCCAGCGCGTCCAGCAGGGCGTCGCGCCGGCGCCGGTACACCGGCCGCAACCGCCGCAGGTGCCGGTCGAACTCGCCGCGGGCCAGGAAGTCGGCGAAGGCGAGCTGGTCCAGCGCGGCCGAGCCGCGGTCCGCGGCCACCTTGGCCGCGGCCATCCCGTCGACCAGGTGCCGCGGCAGCACGAACCAGCCCAGCCGCAGCCCCGGCGCCAGGGTCTTGCTGGCCGTGCCGGCGTAGGCGACGTGCTCCGGGGCGAGTCCCTGCATGGCGCCGATCGGGTGGCGGTCGTAGCGGTACTCGGCGTCGTAGTCGTCCTCGACGACCAGCGCGTTGCGGCGGGCGGCCCAGCTCAGCACCGCCGACCGGGCCTCGGCGGACAGCACGCCGCCGGTCGGCCACTGGTGGGACGGGGTGAGCACCACCAGGTCCGCGTCGGACCGCTCGAGC
>DASQMQ010000388.1:0-8001 GCA_035645455.1 Pseudonocardia sp. | reverse complement strand
TAGAGCTGCAGGTAGGGGTAGTGCGAGTGCAGCGGGTAGTGCTCGGGCGGGGTACCGGCGAAGTCCCAGCGCGGGCGCTCGGTGTAGCCGGCGGACTGGGGGTGCACACCGCGCTCCTCGTCGTAGGGCACGGCCATCGTGGCGGCGGCCGCCTCCCAGGCGCCGATCTCGGCGGCGTCGATGTCGGCGCGGGGGTGCTCGCGGGCCCAGACCGCGGCGACGCGCAGGTTCCGCTGGGCCATCAGGTTCGTGTAGACGTTGTCGTCGGCGATCGCGCTGTACTCGTCCGGGCCGGTCACGCCGTAGATGTGGAACGAGCCGTCGCGGGTGTGGTGGCCCAGCGACGCCCACAGCCGGGCGGTCTCGACCAGCAGCTCCAACCCGGTGCCGCGGGCGAAGTCCAGGTCCTCGGTGCTGTCCACGTACCGGATCACCGCGTCGGCCACCGCCGCGTTGACGTGGAACGCGGCCAGCCCGGCCGGCCAGTAGCCCGAGCACTCCTCGCCGGCGATGGACCGCCACGGGAACGTCGCCCCGCGCAGGTCCACCTCGCGGGCCCGGATGCGGGCCTTGTCCAGCACGCCGTGCCGCCACATCAGGGCGTGCCGACTGACCTCCGGGCGGACCGCGGTCATCACCTGCAGGACGAACGCCTCGGTGTCCCAGAACGCGTGGCCCTCGTAGCCGGTGCCGGTCAGGGCCTTGCCGGCGATGGCCCGGCCCTCGGCGCGGTCGGTGGCCTGCAGCAGCTGCCACAGCGCGAACCGGACGGCCTGCTGCAGCTGCGGGTCGCCGTCGACCTCGACGTCGGCGTGCTCCCAGTACTCGTCGAGGATCGCCCGCTGGTCGGTCAGCATGCCGGACCAGCCAGCCGCCCGGGCCGCGGTGACCGCGGCGGCCACCTCGTCCCGGATCGAGGGCAGCTTGCGGTGCTCCGACCAGGCGTAGCCGAGGTACTTGACCAGCACCAGCTGCTGGCCGGGCGCCAGCCGGGTGGTCACCGTGAACCGGGCCGCGTCCTCCTCGCTCTCGCTGTGCACGTGGGTGCCCTCGGGCCCGTCGACGTCGTGGTCGGCCGCGGCGCCGACCACGAACCGGGAGCGCCGGGTGCGGTGCAGCAGGGTCAGCCGGGAGCCCGCGGTGCGGTGGTCGAGCGGTTCCAGCGGGCGGCGCAGCAGGTCGTCGGTGCTCGGGTCGGGCACGTCCAGCGGCTGCTGGACGTTGGCGACCAGCGCGGACTGCACGACGACGTCCACCGGCTCGTCGACGGCGCGCACGGTGTACCGGACCGCCGCGGCCGTGCGGTGCCGGAACGACACCAGCCGCTCGGACTCCACGTCCACCGTGCGCCCGGCCGGGGACGACCACCGCAGCGTGCGGCGCAGCGTGCCGGCGCGCATGTCGAGCACGCGTTCGTGCGCGATGAGCTCGCCCTCCCGGACGTCGAGCGCCTGGCCGTCGACCAGCAGCCGGATCAGCGAGCCGTCGATCGTGTTGACCAGGGTCTGGGTGGCCTCGGGCTCGCCGGCGCGCTCCTCGGTGTAGACCATGGTGCGCAGCTCGTACAGCCCGGCCAGGTAGGTGCCGGCCTGGTTGATCGGCTCGCCCTCGTCGAGCATCCCGCGGATGCCCAGGCACCCGTTGGCCAGGGCGAACACCGTCTCGGTCGCGCCCAGGTCGTCGAGCCGCGGCCCGTCCGGTTCGCGCAGGATCCAGGGTTCGACCGTGTACACGTCCGGGCGGGTCACGGTCTTTGGTTCCCCGTTCCGGGCACCTTCATGCCCGGAACCGCTGGTCGGCGTGCTTCCCGACCGGGTGGACCGGGATCAGGCGGGCGCCGGGTCCTCGCCCCACAGCTCGTCGAGCAGCTTGTCCTCCAGCTCCTCCCAGCGCCGCACCCGCTCGCGCACCCGCTCGATGTCCTGCGGGGCCAGGGCGCGAGCACCGTCCGGGGTCATCCGGTAGACGTCGATCGGTCCGCCGACGCTGGGTGAGGTCATCCGCAGCGCGTCCAGCACGCGCACCGCGGCCAGGACGCCGTGGTCGACGTCGCGCTCGGTCATCCGGAAGTGCGCCAGCAGCGCACCGGCCTGCTGGGCCATGGCCGAACCGCTGCCGATGGCGTGGAACCCGACCTCCTCGTACCGGCCCACCAGGCCGTGCGGGTCGATGTCGGCGATGAACGGCGTCCCGTCCTCGCGGTAGCCGGCCACCAGCACGTACGTCGCGGGCGTGCCACCGGGCCCGGTCTCCCCGGGCACCTCCTCGATGAAGTTCGCGTAGTGGTGGCGCAGCACCGGCAGCACCCGTTCCTGCAGCGCGTGACCGAGGTTCTCCCCGTCCAGCAGCGCCGACGCGTTCCCGTCGAACAGCTCCTTGATGTCGACCAGCGCCGACCGCGCCCCGCTGCCGCCCCACGCGGCGGTGTCGCCGAGCGGGTGCAGCTTCTGCGCGGGGTAGCTCAGCCCGCGGGCGGAGTCGGTGATCTGCGAGTCCGCCGCGAGGACGATCCCGTCCGAACACTTGATGGCCAGGACGACGGTCACGGGAGCCTCCAGGGGATGACGACGGCCCGTCCGTCTACCCGGTGGCGGGCGTCCGGGAAACCGCCCGCCACCGGGGACACCTCAGGCGAGCGCCAGGATCCGCTCGACGTTCTCGTCGGTGAACGCCTCGGCCGGCAGCCGTTCCGGCCCCAGCTGGGCGGCCAGGCGTGGCCCGCCGAGCACCGGGTCGGTGCGGAAGACGGCGTAGTAGGCCCGGCGCCGGGCCCTCCCGGCGGGGGTGAAGGTGGTGGCGAGGTCGGTGACCACCCGGGCGCTCAACCGCAGCCGGCGCATCCGCTCCCGGCGCTCCTCGGCGTACGGGGCGAAGGCCGGCGGCGTCCAGTCCTCGCCGCTGCGCAGCACGTCGGTGACGATCCGGACGTCGCGCAGGGCGATGGCCAGACCCTGCCCGATGATCGGGTCGTTCCAGCCGGCCGCGTCACCGACCAGCACGACGCCGGGCGCGTACGGTCGGTCGGTCCAGCTGTCGTTGAACGGGTAGAACGCGCACGGCCCGGCCGGGCGGGCGTCGTCGAACATCCCGCTGCCCGGGATGCAGGCGAACCGGTAGGCCTTCAGGAACGCCTCCCGGGCGTCGGGGCCGCTGAACCGGCCGCGCTGGCGCACGTCGTGCAGCAGGTAGAGGCGGGCCCGGCCGTTCGCCCGCGGGAAGACCAGGAACATCAGGTCGCCCTCGGTGCCCAGGGTCATCCGGTCGCCCGGCCAGGCGTGCAGCCCGTCGACGAGCAGACCGCCACCCAGCGTGCGCGGCTCGGTCTGCTGCAGGGCGAGGCCCAGCTGCCGGCGCACGGTGGACATCCGGCCGTCGGCGCCGACCACGATCCGGGCCGACACCTGGTGGCCGACGTCGTCGTGCTCGTAGCGGACCAGCGGCACGTCCCCGCCGACGACCTCCACGTCGCCGACGCCGCGGACCACCTGGGCACCGGCCGCGGCGGCCGAGCGGGCCAGCGCCTCGCACGCCTCCGGGTGCCCGACGTCGAGCATCCCGGGCGCCCCGGGGACCAGCTCGTCCAGCGGGACGGCGGTGGCCTCGGCGGTCGCCGGGTCGGTGGTCTCGTCGTAGAAGACCCCCCGGGTGGCGTAGCTGCCGCCGGCGTCCAGCAGCACCTGCTCCAGGCCCAGCCGCCGCAGCTCGACCGCCCCCCAGCAGCTGAGGGTCTCGCCCCGGACCTTGTCCCGGTAGCTCGTCTGGCGCTCCAGCACGAGCACGTCGTGGCCGTCCCGGGCCAGCACCGTGGCCAGCGCCGAGCCGGCGATGCCGCCGCCGACGACCACGACGTCGTGGAGTCGATTCATCGCGTCCCTCACCTCGTGTCGAGTCGCCCTGCTGATGCAGGCAAGACGGGATGGGCCCCCGGCAGATACCACCCGGCCGCACCGCGGTAGGTGGTTTCCCGTAGTCCCCGTGCACCGTTCGGCGGAACCGGCCCGCCGAACGGTGCACGGAGCCGGTCAGCCGCGCCGGGCCACCAGGAGCAGGCGGGGGCTGCCCAGCCGGAACGGCGTGCCGTCCGGGTCGCCGAACTGCCGCACGTCGGTGAACCCGGCCGCGATGACCAGCCGGGACACCTCGGCCGCGGTGTAGACGTGCTGGACCGACGTCCCGCGGTGCACCTGCTCGCCGCGGCGGAAGGTGAACTCGGTCAGCCACCGGCTCTGCGCGGTGTCGTACTCGTTGACCTGCGTGGCCTGCACGCCGCCGATCGTCATCGGCTCCTCGGCCAGGTCCAGCCCGGGCAGCAGGGACTCGGCGACGAAGGCGTAGTCCAGCACCAGCGCACCACCCGGGACGACCAGCGCCGCCAGGTCGCGCAGGAAGGCCTCGGTGCCGGCGTGGTCGAGGTAGCCGAACGCGTTGCCCATGCAGATCGCCAGGTCGACCGGCAGGCCGGTGGGCCCGTCGGTGGGCCCGTCGGTCGGCCCGTCGGTCGGCCCGTCGGTCGGCAGGGCCCGCATGTCGCCGACCCGCAGGTCGATCTCCAGCCGGTCGTCGTCGGCGACCTGCCGGGCGAACCCGATCGCCTCGGCGGACACGTCCAGGCCGGTGACCCGGAGGCCGCGCCGGGCCAGTTCGAGCGCGTGCCGGCCGCTGCCGCAGGCCACGTCCAGCACCCGCCCGCCGGGCCGCAGCCCGGTCCGGCGGAGCAGGAACCCGATCTCGGCGTCGGTGGCCTCCGGCGGCACCGCGGCGCGCCAGAAGGTGTTGGGCAGTTCGGTGAAGAAGTCGGTGTACCAGTGGGTGGTGCTGTCGTGCGTCATTTCCGGAGTGCTCCAGGGTCGCTCACGCGCGGCGTTCCGCGCGGCGGAAAGCGGGTGCGAGAACCGGGGCACGACGGGGACGCGCGTCGGGAAACGCGCGGGTGGCGGCCGGGGTCGACCGCGTCGTCATCCGCCCCGGTGGGACCGGGGGGTGACCATGGCATCGCCTTCTCGGTGTCGGCCGGGCGGACCCGGCGGGAGCAGCGGCTGGAACGGTAGTACCGGACCGGGCCGGTGCGCCACGGGTTTTGCGCCGGCGCTACCCACCGATCCGGTACGCCGGCCGCGGCCGCCCGGGCACCCACCTGTCGTTCCTCGGCCGGCAGCCCGGGACGCGACCGCACGGCACGGCCGATGACGAGGTCCGGGGCCGGCTCGACGACGGTCTCACCCGGCTGGCACGGCTGGTCGCCGCGCGCACCGGTCGAGCCGGGATCAGAACCCGCGCTGCACCGCGGCCACCGCCTCGGCCAACCGCTCGTGGTCCTCGGGCCCGGCGACCGGCAGGCTGAACTCGACCGCCGAGCACACCCCCTGGTAGCGCCGCCACACCCGCTCGGCGATCTCGTCGTAGGTGCCGACGACCGCGATCGTGTCCACCATCTCGTCGCTGACCAGGCGCTCCATCTCGTCCCACCGCCGGGCCCTGGACAGCGCGGACAGCTCCTCGGACACCTCGTCCCAGCCGTGGTGGCTGAACACCGGCCGGTAGGTGCGGGTGGAGGCGTAGAAGGAGATCCGGGCCCGCACGTCGCTGACCTTCTTCGCCAGCTCGGCGGCGGTCGGCGCGGTGACGATCAACGGGCTGGCCACCACCTCGACCGCGGCCGGATCGCGCCCCGCCGCGAGGGCGCCGCGGTCGACCGCCGGGCGCAGCACGTCCTCCAGGTAGGCGCGGGTGCAGATCGGGTGCGGCCGGACGCCGTCGGCGACCTGCCCGCCGATCCGGGCCATCGCCGGGCGGACCGCGGCCAGGTGGACGGGGATGTCCGGGTGCTCGATCGGGCCCGGGTCGAACAGCGGGTTCATCAGGGTCAGGTCGTAGTGCTCGCCGTGGTGGTCGAGCGGCACGCCCTCCTGCCAGGTCCGCCAGACCGCGCGCACCGCCTGCACGTACTCCCGGATCCACGGCCCGGGCGCCGACCACGCCATCCCGTACCGGCGCTCGATGTGCCCCTTGACCTGCGTGCCAAGCCCGAGCACGAACCGGCCGCGGGACAGCCGCGCCATCGTCCAGGCCGTCATCGCCATCGTCGTGGGGCTGCGCGGGAAGGCGATCGCGACCGCGGTGGTCAGCCGGATCCGCTCGGTGCGCTCGGCCGCGACGGCCAGCGCGATGAACGGGTCCTCCTTGGTCTCGGTCAGCGCCAGGCCGTCGAAGCCCAGCCGCTCGACGACCGCGGCCTGGGCCCCGAACGAGGGCAGGTCCACGGTCATCTCGGCGGGGCGCAGCCCCGGGTCGACCTTGCCCAGCGGTAGGTGGGTCTCGACCCGCATCGGTCACGTCCTCCGGTCGGCTGCCCGTCGCGCCCGAGGCTGGCCCATCGCGGGCGACCGGGCAAGACGACCGCTCCTTCCGGCTGGGCCGGGCCCGCCGGGGTGTGGCCGGCCCGTCGAGCCCGTCGGCCGACCGGGGTGCGCCGGCCCGGATGGCCGGGCGGACGGCGGGTAGCCCCGGTGCCATGGAGAGCTCCCTGACCTTCGTCGGCACCGCCACCACCGTGCTCCGCCTCGGCGGGTTCACGCTGCTGACCGACCCGAACTTCATCCGCCGCGGCCAGCGGGTCCACCTGGGCTACGGGCTGACCTCGAAGCGGCGCACGGAGCCGGCGATGGGCATCGCCGAGCTCCCGGCGCTGGACGCGGTGCTGCTCTCGCACCTGCACGGCGACCACTTCGACCGGGTCGCCCGCAGCGACCTGCCGCGCGAGCCGCCGGTGCTGTCCACCCCGCACGCCTGCCGCCGGCTGGATCGCTGGGGCTTCGACACGGTGGCCCTGCAGACCTGGCACACCCACGAACTCCGCCGGGGCGAGGAGGTGCTGCGGGTCACCTCGGTACCCGGCCGGCACGGTCCGGCCGGCGTGCACCGGCTGCTGCCCCCGGTGATGGGCAGCGTGCTCGACCTGGAGCGCGACGGGCGCCGCGTGCTGCGCGTCTACATCACCGGCGACACCTTGAACGTGCCGGAGCTGCGCGCGGTGCGCGACCGGTTCCCGGACGTCGACGTGATGGTCGCCCACCTGGGCGGCACCCGGGTCCTCGGCGTCCTGGTCACCATGGACGACCAGCAGGGCAGCGACCTGGTCGACCTGGTCGAGCCGGCCGCGGTGGTGCCGGTCCACCACGACGACTACGGGGTGTTCCGCAGCCCGCTGGGTGACTTCGTGGCCGAGATGCACCGCCGCGGCCACGGTCCGCGCCTGCGCACGGTCCCGTCGGGGGGAACCGTCGGGCTGACCCCGAACCGGCGCTGACCCGGCCGTGGAGGCCACGGTCACCCGGGTGCTGATCACCCGGTGATCACAGCTCGGCCCGCGGCCGGAACCGGTAGCGGGTCTGGCTGTAGGGCTCCTTGCCGAAGGCGAACACGGTGGCCGGCTCGACCCGGTACACGTGCGCGAGCCCGCCGCCGCCCTCGAAGCCGCCGTCGACCACGGCGAAGTGCCAGTCGCTGCCGTACTTGTCCTCCCACGCTGCCGCCAGCGCGTCGAGCGCGCCCGGGTCGGTGACCCGCTCGGCCCGCCCCTCCACCACGACGTCGGTCCCGCCGTGCAGGTCCGGGGTGCCCGTGGTCAGGACGACGTCCGGGTTCGCGGCGATGTTGCGGGTCTTGCGCTCGCCGGCGCCCGAGCAGATGTGCAGGCCGCCGTCCTGCCAGACGGCCAGCAGCGGGGTGACGTGCGGGCGGCCGTCCGGTCGCACGGTGGACGCCCAGAAGATCTCGGCGCCGGTCAGCCGCTGCTCGACGGCCTCCCACGGGGTCGGCTCGGCCTCGGGGACGCCGTAGCGGCGGTCGATCGTGGTCGTCGGGGTGGGGGTCGGCATGGGTCGGGCTCCTTCCGCGGTCCTCGGGAGGTCGGACCGCGGGACCGGCCGATCCTCATCGGCGGATGAGTTGCTCAGCGGCCCAGCCACGCCGCGGAGTCGGCGGGCAGGGTGCCGTCCCCGG
>DASQMQ010000387.1:0-11436 GCA_035645455.1 Pseudonocardia sp. | reverse complement strand
TGCTCGCCCTGCTGGGCAGCTCCACCCCGCTGGCTGATCACCTGGTGACCCACCCCGACCGGTGGCACCGGCTGGCCGGTGACCTCGGGGACCCCACGGGGACCACGGCCGACCCCGCCGTCGCCATGTTGACCGCGGTCGGCGCGGACCCCCACGGCCCACCGGCGGGCGCTCCCGGCGGTTCGGCGGCCACCGTCACCGGGGCCGCGGCCGTCACCGCGCTGCGGACGGCCTACCGCGACGAGATGCTGGTGCTGGCCGCGGCCGACCTGGCCGCGGTCGGGGAGCCGCAGTTGCCGGTGCTGGACGTGGCCGACGTCGCGGCCCGGCTGGCCGATCTGGCCGCGGCCGCGCTGCGCGCGGCACTCGCGGTGGCGCTGGCCGAGACGAACGGCGACAACGGGCGATTGGCCGTCATCGCCATGGGCAAGTGCGGCGGGCGCGAGCTGAACTACGTCAGCGACGTCGACGTGGTGTTCGTCGCGGAGCCGGCCGACCAGGCCACCACGCGGCTGGCCACCCGGCTGATGCGACTCGCCGGGGAGGCCTGCTTCGAGGTCGACGCGAACCTGCGCCCGGAGGGCCGCCAGGGTGCGCTGGTCCGGACCCTGGACGGGTACGTCGCCTACTACCAGCGGTGGGCCAAGACCTGGGAGTTCCAGGCGTTGCTCAAGGTCCGGCCGGTCGCCGGCGATCCGGAGCTGGGTGCGGCCTACGCCGAGGCCGTCGCGCCGCTGGTGTGGAGCGCGGCGGGCCGCACCGACTTCGTGCCCGACGTCCAGGCCATGCGCCGCCGGGTGGTCGAGCACCTGCGCCCGGATCTGGCCGACCGGGAGCTCAAGCTCGGCCCGGGTGGGCTGCGCGATGTCGAGTTCGCCGTGCAGCTGCTCCAGCTGGTGCACGGTCGCGCCGACGAGTCGCTGCGCTCCCCGACCACGCTGGACGCCCTCGCCGCGCTCGCCGACGGCGGCTACGTCGGTCGCGACGACGCGGCCAACCTGGGCGCGTCCTACCGGTTCCTGCGGCTGCTGGAGCACCGGCTGCAGCTGCAGCGGATGCGCCGCACCCACCTGCTGCCCGCTCCGGACGACCAGGCCGCGCTGCGCTGGTTGGCCCGCGCTTCCCGACTGCGCCCGGACGGGCGCCGCGACGCGGTCGGGGTGCTGACCGCCGAGTGGACCCGCAACGCCCGGCGGGTCCGCCGGCTGCACGAGAAGCTGTTCTACCGGCCGCTGCTGGCCGCGGTGTCCCGGCTCAGCCCGGACGCGGCGCGGCTGTCGGAGTCCGCGGCCACCGCCCGGCTGCGCGCGCTGGGCTGGGCGTCGCCGGAGGGCGCGCTGGGACACCTGCGCGCGCTCACCTCCGGGGTGTCCCGGGCGGCGTCGATCCAGCAGGCGCTGCTGCCGGTGCTGCTGGAGGAGCTGGCCGTCAGCCCCGACCCGGACCGCGGGCTGCTGGCCTACCGGCGGGTGTCCGAGGCGCTGGCCACCACCCCGTGGTACCTGCGGCTGCTGCGCGACGAGGGGCTGGTCGCGCAGCGGTTGATGCGGCTGCTGGGGGTCTCCGCGCTGGTGCCGGACCTGCTCGTGCGCTCCCCGGAGGTGCTGCGGCTGCTCGCCTCGCCGGTCACCGGGCAGCCCGACGAGCTGGTGCGCGACCCGGCCGAGGCGGTGTCCTCGCTGCGTGCCACGGTGGCCCGCCAGCACGATCCCAAGGTGGCCGCGGGCGCGGCCCGCTCGCTGCGCCGCCACGAGATGCTCCGGGTGGCCTGCGCGGACCTGCTCGGCCGGCTCGACGTCGAGGGCGTGTGCGCCGCGCTGAGCTCGGTGTGGGTCGCGGTGCTGCAGGCCACCCTGGAATCGGTGCAGCGGGCGGTCGGTCCCGGGCCGTCGCGGATGGCGGTGATCGGGATGGGTCGGCTCGGCGGTGCCGAGATCGGCTACTCCAGCGACGCCGACGTGCTGTTCGTGTGCGAGCCGATGGCCGGGGCGGCCGACCAGGACGCGGTCCGGCACGCGACCGCGATCGCCGAGGAGGTGCGCCGCCGGCTCGCCGCGCCCAGTCCCGACCCCGCCCTGTCGGTCGACGCCGACCTGCGCCCGGAGGGCCGGCAGGGGGCGCTGGTGCGCACGCTGAACTCCTACCGCAGCTACTACGGCCGCTGGTCGGAGAGCTGGGAGGCGCAGGCGCTGCTGCGCGCCCGGCCGGTGGCCGGGGATGCCGACCTGGGCCGCCGGTTCGTCGAGATGATCGACCCGATCCGCTACCCCGCGGACGGCATCGACGACGCGGTGGTCACCGACATCCGCCGGATCAAGGCCCGGGTGGACGCCGAGCGGCTGCCCCGCGGGGCCGACCGCGGCACCCACACCAAGCTGGGCCTGGGCGGGCTCGCCGACGTCGAGTGGACCGTGCAGCTGCTGCAGATGCGCCACGCCGGCGACGTCCCGGAGCTGCGCACCACCAGCACGCTGGAGGGCCTGCGCGAGGCCGGGCAGGCGGGGCTGATCACCGAGGACGACGCCGCGGAGCTGGCCGCGGGCTGGACCACGGCCACCCGGGCCCGCAACGCGGTGATGCTGGTCCGCGGGAAGCCCGGCGACCAGCTGCCCCGGTCCGGCCGCGAGCTGGCCGGGGTCGCGGTGGCGCTGGGCTACCCGCCCGGCGGGGACCCCGGGGTGTTCCTGGACGACTACCGGCGGGCCACCCGACGGGCCCGCACGGTGGTGGAGCGCGTCTTCTACGGCTGGTAGCTCAGCGACGCTCCGGACCGCCCGGATGGCTCGCGCGACCCCGGCCGACCAGCACCGCCCGAGGTGCAGAGCCGCATCCCCGCTGCCGGTGGTCGGTGCGGCACCCCGTCCGCGGCCGGACGGCTGACTCCGCACCGCCGGAACTCGGTGGGCAGGGCTCCGGGCCGGGCATAGCGTGCGAGGGGTGCCCCCCACCCAGAGCCTGCTGACCTTCGCCCTGGCCGGGATCGTGCTGGTGGCGGTCCCCGGTCCGAGCGTGCTGTTCATCGTCGGCCGTGCGCTGGCGCACGGCCGACGGGCCGCACTGACCAGCGTCGCCGGCAACACCACCGGAGCGGCGCTGATCGCGGTCGTGGTGGCGCTCGGGTTCGGGGCGATCGCCGGGCAGTCCCTGGCGGTGTTCACCACGATCAAGCTGGTGGGCGCGGCCTACCTCTGCTACCTCGGCTGGCAGACCTTCCGCCGGCGCGGCGAGCTGGCCGCTCTGGTCGGGCAGCCGTCCGGTCCGGTGGACCGGCGGATGTACTGGCAGGGGGTCGTGGTCGGCGCCACCAACCCCAAGGTGCTGGTGTTCTTCTCCGCGGTGCTGCCGCAGGCCGTGGACCCGGCGACGGGCGACCCGACCGCGCAGATGCTGGTGTTCGGGCTGCTGTTCGTGCTGATCGCGACCACCGTGGACAGCGCGTGGGGGCTGGCTGCCGGGACCGCGCGCACCTGGTTCGCGACGTCGCCGACCCGCCTGCGCCACATCGGCGGCGTCGGCGGTCTGATGATCATGGGGATGGGGGTCGCGATGGCCGCCACCGGTCGCAAGGACTGAGCGGCCGGGCGGGCACCGATCAGCCGCCGGCCCGCAGCGCCGCGACCACCCACTCGAACGCCGGCACCGAGGACGGCACCGGCGACCAGCCGTTGAGCACGCCCAGCAGCTGCCAGTACCGCTCCACCCGGCGGTCGGAGAAGGTGGCGATGGTGTCGGCCATCTCGGCGCGGCGGGCGGGGTCGAGGCCGGGTCCGGTGAGCCGGGTCAGCACCTGCTGCCCTTCCACGGAGGCCGGGTCGACACCCGCGGCGAGCGCGCCGCCGGCCTGGTCCACCACCGCGCACGGGTCGAGCGGCGGAGCCTCGGTGCCCGGCCGGGCACCGGCCACCGCCATCTCCCGGGCCCGGACCCGGAAGGCCGGGTCGGCGACCAGCTCGGCCAGCTCGATCCAGGCCTCCACCTGCTCGGTGGACGGGTCGTCGGGCAGCTCGGTCGGCAGGGTGCGCATGGCCTCGGCGATGCCGGCCCCGGGGGCGTCCGGGTCGGTACCGGCGAAGACGGCGTCGACGAACTCGTCGATCAGCCGCCGGCGGTCGGCGGCGGAGAGCCGCGCGAGGTCGTTCATCAGGGACGCCTTCCGGGTCGTCCACTCCCCGCCCGCCAGCATCGTGCAGAGCGCGCGCTGGGTGCGCAGGGTGCGGATCTGGTCGTCGATGGCCCGCACGTGCGCGGCCGCCACCTCTTCGACGCTGCGCTGGCGCTCGAGCACCAGCCGCACGTCCTCCAGCCCCATCCCGAGCTCGCGGAGCGTGCGGACGAGGTCGAGGCGGGCCACCGCCCGGGCGTCGTAGCGGCGGTAGTTGCCGTGCGAGCGGTCGGTCTCGGGCAGCACGCCCTCGTCCGACCAGAAACGGATCGTGCGGACCGGCACGCCCGACCGGCGGGCGAGCTGCCCGATGGTGAGCATCGTCGTCATGCCGGCCATCCTGGAGCCTCCAGCGGGTGGAAGGTCAAGCGCCCGACGGGCTGGGCCAGACTGGGCCGGTGCCGGAGACGAGCGGGACGCGGACGGCGGGCGGGGACCTGTCCGGGATCGTCGACACCGCGGTGGGGGCCGTGCAGGTCGCGCTCACCGAGCGGCCTGGTGTCCTGCTGGCCCTGCTGCTGGCCGTCGTCGCGGTCGGCTGGTCGGTGTCGTGGCGCTGGAGCCGCACCGTCGTGACCATCGCCCACGAGGGCGGCCACGCGCTGACCGCCGTGCTCGCCGGGCGCGGGCTCACCGGCATCCGGCTGCATCCCGACACCTCCGGGCTGACCGTGTCGACCGGGGCCCGGCGCGGCCCGGGGCTGGTGTTCACCTTCCTCGGCGGCTACCCGGCACCCTCGCTGCTCGGGCTGGGCGGTGCGCTGCTCGTGGCCGCGGACCGGGCGGCACTGATGCTGTGGATCGCGCTGGCACTGCTGGCCGCGACGTTGATCCACGTCCGCAACCTCTTCGGGTGGATCTCCGTGCTCGGCACCGGCGCCGCGGTGACGGCGGTCGCGGTCTGGGGGCAACCCCGGCTGCAGGACGGCTTCGCCGCCGCGCTGTGCTGGTTCCTGCTGCTCGGCGGGCTACGCGCGGTGCGCGAGCTGCAGCGCGGACGGCGCCGCGAGCGCTGGACCGGGCGCGGTGGCGGGAGCTCGGACGTGGACATGCTGGCCGCGCTCACCCGGGTGCCCGGCGGAATGTGGGCGGGCCTGTTCTGGTTGGTGGCGGGTGTGGCCGTGGTGGTGGCCGGCTGGGTCCTGCTGGTCCGGTCGTAGCCCCGCCGGCGGCCCCTATTCGGAGCCGACCGAGACCGAGGAGCACTGTGAGCGACTGGAACGCGAAGATCATCGAGGAGTTCCGGGCCAACGAGGGCCGGGTGGGCGGCCCGTTCGAGGGCGCGCCGATGATCCTGATCCACCACATCGGCGCCCGCACCGGGACCGAGCGGGTGGCGCCGCTGATCTACTTCCCGCAGGACGACGGCGGCATGGTGATCATTGCGTCGAAGGCGGGCGCCCCGACCAACCCGGACTGGTACCACAATCTCAAGGCCAACCCGTCGATCGAGGTGGAGGTCGGCACGGAGACGTTCCGGGTGGCCACCGAGGAGGTCGTCGGCGAGGAGCGCGAGCGGATCTGGGCCAAGGTCGTCGCCGAGCGCCCGGGCTTCGCCGAGTACCAGGAGAACACCACCCGGACGATCCCGGTGCTGCGCCTGACCCGGCAGGACTGACCCGGGGGGACCGACCCGCCGAGGCGCCCGGCGGGCCGGTAGTGGCCCGCGGTCTGCGGCAGGATGGCCGGCATGACGATCACCCTCGAGCAGGCCCAGGCCATCGTGAACGCCGCCCTGGGGCACGGCACCACGCAGGGCTTCAACCCGCTCACCGTCGCGGTGCTGGACCCGGGCGGCGCGCTCGTCGCCCTGGGCCGCCAGGACGGGTCGGGCAACCTGCGCCCGGACATCGCGGTGGCCAAGGCGTGGGGCGTGCTCGGGATGGGCATGACCAACCGGGCGATCGCCGCCCGCGCGGCGGACTCCCCGGAGTTCTTCACCTCGGTGGCCGCCCTGGCCGGCGGCCGGATCCTGTCGGTGCCGGGCGGGGTGTTCGTCCGGTCCGCCGACGGCGTCCTGCTCGGAGCGGTCGGGGTCACCGGCGACGCCTCGCTCAACGACGAGGCCGCGGCCCTGGCCGGGATCGCGGCCGTCGGTCTGGTCGGGCAGACCGGCGCCGAGGACTGACCGCGGGAGCGCACCGCAACCCCGAGGCTGGACCGGACCTGCGGTGAGCCGCGGGCTGGTGGCAGGCGGCGGTCAGCGGGCGCGCCACCACCAGCGCCGGCGGCGGCCACCGGTCCCCGGATCCCCGGTGGCCGGTGGGGCCGGCTGCGGCTCGGGCCGTTGCGCGCCCCGCTCCCGGGCCCACCGGCGGACCGCCGCGTCCGGGTCGACCCGTCCGATCCGCACCCGCGGCCCGGACGGCGCCCGCAGGAACTCCACGATCCGCAGGTCGAGCTCGGCGACCGCGGCGCGCACCGCCCGCTCGGTGGGCAGCGCCCGCAGGGTGTCGGGCAGCCGGTCGATCTCCTTGCGCAGCTGCACCGACGGCGGCAGCAGCGCCTCGGTGGACAGGCCCTCGCGGCGCAGGTAGCCGCGCACCCACCACAGGTCGTCGTCGGGCTCGTCCAGGCCGGGCAGCGGCTTGCCGGCCCCGGCCAGGTTGTCGAAGTGGCCGCGCTCGGCGGCCAGCCGGATCTGCCGGTCGATCAGCGATTCGTACCGCTCGTTCGTCACCGCACCTCCCCGCGGGCCTCCCGGCGACCACTGTCGACCGTACCGACGGCCCGTGGTGGACGCACGGGCCTGGCGCGGGCTCCTCCCGGGCGGGACACTCTCCCCGGGCGAGGAGCGACCATGGGCACAACGACGTCAGCCGGAGCGGCCCCGCGATCGGTGGGACTGCTGCTGGCCGGCGCACTCCTGGCGGCGTGCACGGCCGCCGGGCCGCCGCCCGCCGTGCCCGGCCCGATCACCCCTGCGCCGTCGCGGCCGGTACCGCAGGCCCCGGCACCGCAGGCCCCGCTCCCGCCGGGGCCGGGCACCACCGGGCTGGCCGATCCGATCGACGCGTTCCTGGGAGCCAGCCGCTGGGGTCGCTACGACCGGGTGTCCGCGGTCCGCGTCGTGGTCGACGGGCAGGTGCTGGTGGACCGGCGCCGCGCCGACCTGCCCGAGCAGCGGCGCGAGGTCAGCGGGGTGACCGCCGCGGTCGTGGTGGCCCTGGTCGGCATCGTGCTCGACCGCGCCGATCCCGCCCACCCGGTGCCGGGCGGCCTGGGGTCCGAGGGGCTCGGCGGTGTCCGGCGCCCGGTCGGCGAGCTGGTGCCCGGTCCGCTGCCCGAGCCGCTGGCGGCGGTGGCCGCCACCCCGCTGCACGACCTGCTGGTCGGCACCTCGGCCGCGCCCGTCGACGAGCTGGCCGCCCTGCTCACGGTGACCACCGGGCGCCCGGTCCCGGAGCTGGCCCGCGAGCTGCTGTTCGCGCCGCTGGGCATCGACCCGCCGTGGACGGCGGGCGGCCCGGCGCTCACCGCGGCGGAGCTGACCGCCCTCGGTGCGCTGTGGCTGGACCGCGGCGCGGTCGGCGACCGCCAGGTGGTGCCGGCCGCGTGGGTCGACCTGTCCGCGCGGCCGCACACCGACACCGGACGGCGTCGGCTGCCGTACGCCGGGTACCGGCTGTGGGTGACCCGCGCCGGCGGGCACGCGGCGACCGTGCTGACCGGCGAGGACGGCCAGCTGGTCGAGGTGGTGCCGGGGCTGGACCTGGTGGTCGCGGTGACCAGCGAGCCGGACCCCGACCCGGAGGTCGCCCGGCCGGCCGGCAGCGAGGCGTTCGTCGAGCTGGTGTCCAGCATCGTGGTGCCGGTGCTGGAGTGACCCGGGTCGGCGATCCGGCCGGGGCGGCGCTCAGCCCACGCCGTCGCGGGCCAGACCGCCGGTCCGGCTGCTGCGCGGGTACTGCCCGGCCGAGAGCCGGGCCGCGTCCTCGCGCAGGGCGACCGCGTCGGGGTGCTGCGCGCCGAACGCCCGCTCGGCCGCCGACGCGGCCAGCGCGGCGGTGTCGGCCGCCGAGTCGACCTGGCCGAGATCCGCCAGGCACCACGCGAGGTGCGCCCGAATCATGATCGTCGTGGGGGAGAGCGGCCCGAGCGCCTGCTCGGAGTCGATCATCGCGCTGGTCAGGTGGTCGACCGCGGCGGTGGGGTCGCCGCTGTCGGCGCGGGCGACCGCGTGCCCCAGCCGGGAGACCAGGGTGTCCGGGTGGGCCGGGCCCAGCACCCGGACCCGCTGCGCGGCGACCCGGCCGGACAGCACGACGGCCTCGGCGAGCTGCCCGGACAACCGCTGCGCGGTGGCCTGGGCCTCCCGGGCGGTGAGCGTGGCCGGGTGCTCGGTGCCGAGCACCCGCTCCCGGTCGGCCAGGTTCGCGGCCAGCATCGGCAGGCCGTCGGCCCAGCGGTCCAGCGCCAGGTAGACCGCGGCCAGGTTGCCCACCGTCACCAGGGTGTCGGGGTCCTCCGGCCCGAGCACCTGCCGGCACGCCGCGGCGTTCTCCTCCAGCAGCTCCAGTGCCTCGGCCCGGCGGCCCTCGGCCAGGTGGGACACCGCCAGCGCGTTGCGCGCGGAGAGCGACTGCCGGGTCTCCGCGAGCGGGCCGAGCTGGCGGATCGGTCCGGAGTGGCCGGCCTGGCCGTTGCGCAACAGGGCGCTCTCCAGCAGGAACGGGGAGCCGTCGAGAATTCCGCCGGACCCGTTCTGGCGAAAGCCGAACGGGGATTCCGTCACGTGGCCTCCGGGGTCGGTCGGGAAGGGGCCGCAGCACGTTAACACCTCCGGGGGAGGCGGAAATCGTACGGGTGATCACGCTCAGCACTGGTCCGTTCAGGCCAACAAGGCGAGTCGGCCGGCGGCTGCGGTCAGCCGTCGCCGTCGGCGGCCGCCCGCGCGCCGGCCAGCACCGCGTGCAGATCGGCCGGGAGGTGCTCGTTGACCTGCCGGACCAGCTCGCGGGCGGCCGTCCGGTCGATCTCCGGGTCGAGCACGCCCTCCGCGCCCAGCGTCCACAGCAGGCTGGCGGTGAAGGCGCCGGGCAGGTCCAGGTCCTTCGGGCTGCGGATCATGCGCTCCAGCCGCATCCGCGGGCGGGCCGCGGTGAGCAGGTCGTCGGCCGGGAACCGGTCGGGTTTGCGGCGGACCAGCCCGCCGCCGCCCTCGCGGTGCACGATGCCCAGGTCCTGCAGTCGCTGGGCGATGCGCTCGTAGAGCGGTTCGGCCAGCGCGTCGACCCAGGCCCGCACCGCGCGCACCGAGACGTGCCGCTGGACGGAGTCCAGGACGTAGGCGTCGACCTCGTTGGGCTCGGGTGAGTAGTTGTCGGTCAGCACGACCCGGCCGTCGGCCAGTGCGATCCGCCCGGCGATCAGCAACTGGGCGAGCTGGGCGGCGACCAGTCCGTGGCCCAGGCGCTCGCGGGCGACGCGCAGCTTGCCGCTGAACTCATCGTGGGCGATGAGGAAGAAGCCGGCGGCCAGCTCGTCTCGCTCCATCAGGTCCGGGTCCTCGTCCTCAGGTCCGCAGTGGTGTGCGGGAATCGTAGTGAGGGCCGTCGAGGACGGGATAGTGCGGCCGGATGGCCTAGCAGGGGCGCCGCGAGCGCATCCTCCCCTGCACGCGGTCGGCTTCCGTGCCCGGCCGGAGCCGGCCGAATACGCCCGGCACCGCGACACAACGCTGGCGTCGGCAGAATCAGGTGCGGAATGCGACACGGGCAATGCGGACCGTTCCCTTGCGTGTTCGGATGTGTGCGTCGCGATGCCGAGTGCCCGAAACAATGGTCGCGGACAGCGGGTCACTGGAGGTCGGGCAGCAGCGGCACGCTCAGGTGCGGCTCGCGGCCGAGCTGGGTGGCCCGGGTCAGTGAACGGGAGCCGAAGCGCCCGCGCACCGAGTCCAGGGCGGTGTCCAGCGCCGGTCCGCTCCCGGCGGTGAACGGCAGGGCCAGCTGGACCGCCGCGTCGTCCTGCAGGTTGGTCAGCGACAGCCCGAGCAGGGTGACCCCGTTCTCCCGGATCATCGGCAGCGCCGCGGTCAGCAGCCGGCGGGCGGTCCCCAGGATGGTCCCGGTGTGCGCGGTGGCCTCGGCCAGCGAGTGCGAGCGGGTGACCCGGCTGAAGTCGGCGAACCGCAGCCGCAGCACCACCGTTCGGCAGACCCGGTGCCCGCCGCGCAGCCGCCGGGCCAGCCGGTCGACCGTGCCGGCCAGGATCGCGTCCAGTTCGTCGGGCGAGCGCGGGCGACGCCCGAGGGCCTGCTGGGAGCCGATCGACCGGCGCCGGCGGCCGGTGTCGACCGGGCGCGGGTCGCGGTTGTGGGCCAGCGCGTGCAGGTGCCGGCCGGCGGCCCGGCCGAGGATCGACACCAGTGCCGGCTCGCCGAGCGCGGCGACCTCACCGACGGTGCGCACGCCGAGCCCGTGCAGGGTGGCTGCGGTGGCGGTGCCGACCCCCCACAGCCGTTCCACCGGCAACGGGTGCAGGAAGGCGAGCTCGCCGTCCGGCGGCACCAGCAGCAGGCCGTCGGGCTTGGCGACCCCGCTGGCCACCTTGGCCAGGAACTTGGTCCGGGCGATCCCGACGGTGATCGGTAGACCCACCCGGTCGAGCACGTCGCGGCGCAGCTGCGCCGCGATGTCCAGGGGCGGCCCGGCGATCCGCCACAGCCCGCCGACGTCGAGGAACGCCTCGTCGATCGAGATGCCCTCGACCAGCGGGGTGGTCGAGCCGAACACCGCGAACACCGCCCGGCTGGCCTCGGCGTAGGCGTGCATCCGCGGCGGGACGACCACCGCGTCCGGGCACAGCAGGCGTGCCTGGCGGCCGTTCATGGCCGTCCGCACGCCGTGCGCCTTGGCCTCGTAGCTGGCCGCCAGCACCACCCCGCCGCCGACGATCACCGGTCGGCCGCGCAGCCGCGGGTCGTCGCGCTGCTCCACCGAGGCGTAGAACGCGTCCAGGTCGGCGTGCAGGATGGCGGCGGCGGTCGACACGAACACATGTTCGCATTCCCGGGGGTGCTGGCGTCAGACTTCCGGGCGGGTTCTCGGGCCTGATCCGTACCGGGAGTTCGATCTTGAACAGAAGCAGTCAGAGCCCGGCGCCCTGGTAACGGAGCGGGTCTCACCCGCGAGCAGATCCGCGGGCGGGGGCCGCGTCGCGTGCCGCCGCACCCCGGGTGACCGCCCGTACCCCTCCATCGGGCGGTCACCTCGGCCCGCCGCCCTTCCGCTGGTCAGGACGGCGCCACGCTCCCCGCCGAGCGGGCTGCC
>DASQMQ010000386.1:0-13905 GCA_035645455.1 Pseudonocardia sp. | reverse complement strand
GGGTCGTCCCCGCGCCGCACCTCGACCATCCCGAGCAGCCCGACGCGCACCGCCCCAGTCTGCCCGCCCCGGGTCAGGCGGACTCGCGCTGGAAGGGTGCCCTGGGCGACGGTCATCCGGTCACCCCCGCCGGGGTCGGCTCGGCCTGCTCGGCGTCGCGCAGCGTGCGGCCGGTCAGGGTGAGGAAGACGTCGTCCAGGCTGGGTCGGCGCACCTCGACGGAGGTCGTCGCCAGCGCACCGGCGTCCAGTTCGCGCAGCAGCCCGGGCAGGGCCCGCGCGCCGTCGGGGGTGCGGAACCGGACGACCGGGCCGTCCACCTCCAGGTCGGTGGTCCCGGAGCGGGTGCCGACCACGTCGGCGACCCGGCCCGGGGCGTCGGTGCCGATCACCACCAGGTCGCCGGCGACCCGGCGCTTGAGCTCGTCGGGGGTGCCCTCGGCGACGATCCGGCCGCGGTCGATGACCAGGATGCGGTCGCAGAGCGCGTCGGCCTCGTCCAGGTAGTGGGTGGTCAGGAACAGCGTGGTGCCGTGCTCGGCGTGCAGCGCCCGGATGTGCCCCCAGAGGTTGGCCCGGCTCTGCGGGTCCAGCCCGGTGGACGGCTCGTCGAGGAACAGCAGCGGGGGGCAGGTGCACCAGTCCCATGGCGATGTCGACGCCGCACCTGGTAGCCGTGCCCCCGGCCGAGGTCGCGGACGACCCCGAGCACCAGCATGCGGACCGCGGAGACCGCCGCTCAGCCGGCCAGGTCGGCCAGCAGCAGCGCCTCGGCCAGCACCGCGCGCCGGAACATCGCCAGGTCCAGCGACTCGTCGATGCCGTGCCACCGGCTCGCCGGGTCGCCCACCCCGGTGACCAGCACGGTCGCCCCCGGGAAGGACCGGGCGAACTCGGCGATGAACGGGATCGACCCGCCGATGCCCACCTCCACCGCGGCGTTGCCGTAGGCGTCGGCGAACGCCCGGCGGGCGGTGTCGTAGACCGACCCGGTGGCTTCCAGGCTGAACGGCTCGGCGGTGCCGTGGCCGGGGGTGATGGTCACCCGGGCGCCCCACGGGACGTGCGCGCGCAGGTGGTCGGCCAGCGCGTCCTGCGCCTTGGGCGCGGAGTCGCCGGGGGCCAGCCGCAGGCTCACCGACGCCCGCGCGCGGGGCAGCAGGACGTTGGAGACCTCGTCCACCCGCGGGGCGTCGATGCCCAGCACCGCGACGGCCGGCTTGTGCCAGGACCGCTCGACCACGCTGCCGGTGCCGATCAGTTCGACCCCGTCGAGCAGGCCGACGTCGGCGCGGAAGGTGGCCTCGTCCGGATCGGGTGCGGTCGAGGTGCCGTGCACCAGGCCCGGCACGGCCACCTCGCCCTGCTCGTCGTGCAGGGCGGCCAGGGTGCGGCAGAGCGCGGTGAGGGCGTCGCCGACCGGGCCGCCGTAGACCCCGGAGTGCACCGGGCGCTCCAGCATCTCGACCTCGATGGTGAGGGCGACCAGCCCGCGCAGGCTGGTGGTCAGCGCCGGGACGTCGACCGCCGGGTTCGACGAGTCGGCGATCACGATGACGTCGCAGGCCAGCAGGTCGCGGTGCTCGGCGAGCAGCGCGGTCAGGGTGGGCGAGCCGGACTCCTCCTCGCCCTCCAGGAAGAGCGTGACGCCGACCGGTGGCCCGCCCCGCAGCTCGTGGAACGCGCGCAGCACCGCGATGTGCGTCATGACCCCGGCCTTGTCGTCGGCGGCGCCGCGGCCGTAGAGCCGCCCGTCGCGCTCGGTCGGCTCGAACGGCGGGCTGGTCCACTGCTCGTCGCCGCCGGTGGGCTGGACGTCGTGGTGGGCGTAGAGCAGGACGGTCGGCGCGCCCTCGGGAGCGGGCCAGCGGGCCACCACCGCGGGCGCGCCGCCGTCCGCGGAGATCACCCGCACGTCGGCCGCGCCGGCCTGCTCGGCCAGCCGCGCCGCCGCCTGCGCGCTGCGCCGGGTGTCCTCGGCGTGCGCCGGATCGGCCCAGATGCTCGGGATCCGGACCAGCGACTCCAGGTCGGTCCGGGCCGCGGGCAGCACGGCGTCGACGGCGGCGGGCAGGGCGTCACGCAGTTCCGGCACGGCGACCGATCCTACGCGCCGCGGGTGCCGACGACCGACCGCGCGGCGGCCGCCTCGATCATCTCCCGCGAGCTGCACGACTCCCTCGCCCACAGCATCACGGTGATCTCCGTGCAGGCGTCGGTGGCCGCCGAGGCGCTGCCCGCCGAGCCGGACGCCGCCGGCGCCGCCCTGGACCGGGCCGAGGACATCGACGTGGTCGGCGAGGCCGCGGACGGCGCCACCGCGCTGGGCGTCGTCCGCACGACCCGGCCCGACGTCCTGCTGATGGACGTGCGGATGCCCGGCATGGACGGGATCGAGGCGACCCGCCGGATCGTCGCCGACGAGCGGTTGCGGGCGGTCGCGGTGGTCGTGCTGACCACGTTCGACACCGACCAGAACCTGTTCGCCGCGATCCGCGCGGGTGCGGTCGGGTTCCTGCTCGAGGACGCCCCGCCCGACCAGCTCCGCGCCGCCGTCCGCGCGGTGGCCGCCGGGGACGCGCTGCTCCCCGGGGGTGACCCGCCGGGTGCTGGACGCCGTCGCCACCGCACCCGGCGCCCCGGAGGCCGACCGGGTGCGCGGGCTGACCGACCGGTACGCACGGAGCGACCCGCGGGGGCCGGTGGCCCGGCCGGGTGCGCCGACGGACTCTAGGCTGATCGGCATGTCCCGGTTCCTGGCGACGCTGCTGGACTCCGCCCGCCGCTCCGAGCACGGCATGACCACCGGGGCCCCGGCCGCGCCGACCCGGCGGACCTGGTCCGAGGTGCACGCCGCCGCCCGCCGGATGGCCGCCGCGCTGCTCGCCGGTGACGGCACCGCCCCCGCGGTCGGGAGGGGCACCGCGGTCGGCGTCCTGGCCGGCGAGCCGGGGGCCATCGCCCCGGCCGCGCAGGCGGTGTGGCTGTGCGGCGGCAGCGTGACGATGCTGCACCAGCCGACCCCGCGCACCGACCTGGCCGCCTGGGCCGAGGACACGGTCACCGTGCTGCGCATGATCGACGCCGGTGTGGTGCTGCTCGGCGCGCCCTTCGACGCGCTGGGCCCGGTGCTCGCCGAGCGCGGCATCCCGTTCCGCGCCATCGCCTCGCTCGACGGCGAGGGGGCCCACCCCGGCGTCGCGCCCGACCCGGACGTCGCCGCCGAGGACGACACCGTGCTGCTCCAGCTGACCAGCGGCTCCACCGCCGAGCCCAAGGCCGTCCGGATCACCCACCGCAACCTGCACGCCAACCTCGGGAGCATGGCCGTGGCGGCCCGGCTCGACCTGGAGCGGGACACGATGGTGTCCTGGCTGCCGCTGTTCCACGACATGGGCATGGTCGGGTTCCTGACCCTGCCGATGGCGGTCGGCCTGGAGCTGGTCTCGGTGACCCCGACCGACTTCCTGTCCCGCCCGCTGCTGTGGGCCGAGCTGATCTCGGCCCACCACGGCACCGTGACCGCGGCCCCGAACTTCGCCTACGCCGTGCTGGGCCGCCAGCTGGCCCGCGCCGAGGACGGCTCGCTGGACCTGTCCTCGCTGCGCATCGCGCTGAACGGGGCCGAGCCGATCGACCCGGACGCGGTGGCCGCGTTCACCGCGGCCGGGGCCCGGTTCGGGCTGCGCCCGGAGTCGGTGCTGGCCGCGTACGGGATGGCGGAGACCGCGCTCGGGGTGTCGTTCGCCCCGGTCGAGACCGGGCTGGCGGTCGACGAGATCGACGCCGACCAGCTGGAGGCGCACCGGCGCGCGGTGCCGGCCGGGGACGGGCCGGCCCGCCGGTTCCCCAAGCTGGGACCGCCGCTGCCCGGGATCGAGGTCCGGGTGGTCGGCGAGGGCGGCGTGGTGCTCGGCGAGCGCACGGTCGGCGTGCTGCAGCTGCGCGGCGAATCGGCGACCCCGGGCTACCTGACCGTCGACGGCCCGGTCGCCGCCCAGGACGCCGACGGCTGGTTGGACACCGGCGACGAGGGCTACCTGGTCGACGGGCAGGTCGTGGTGTGCGGCCGGCGCAAGGACGTGATCATCATGGCCGGCCGCAACATCTACCCGACCGACATCGAGCGGGCGGCGGTGCAGGCCCGTGACGTCCGGGCGGGCAACGCCGTGGCGGTCCGGCTGTCCGCCGGCACCGACCGGCACCGGGAGTCGTTCCTGGTCGCCGTGGAGTCGCGCCGGGCGGGTGATCCGGAGGCGGAGAAGGCCATCGCCAAGGACGTGATCAGCCAGGTCGTGTCGGCGGTCGGGGTGCGCCCGGCGAAGGTCGTGGTGCTCGGTCCGGGCAGCTTGCCCAAGACCCCCTCGGGCAAGCTGCGCCGCGCCGCCACCGGCGACCTCCTCGGCTAGTGGGTCAGCCGGAGAGGGCGTGGAAGCGGTTCTGGGCCGGCTCCAGGCCGTCGGCCAGCAGCGCCTCGGCGGCGTCCGCGGCCAGGTCGACGGCGAGGTCCAGCTCCTTGCCCTCGGCGCCGGAGAACCGCCTGAGCACGTAGTCGGCCGGGTCCTGGCGGCCGGGCGGGCGACCGATCCCGAACCGCACCCGCAGGTAGTCCTTCGTGCCGAGCGACTGGCTGATCGAGCGCAGCCCGTTGTGGCCGCCCTCGCCGCCGCCGAGCTTGAGCCGGATCACCCCGAAGCCCAGGTCGAGCTCGTCGTGCACGACGACGAGGTCCTGCGGGGCGACCGAGAAGTACCGGAGCAACCCGGCGACCGGACCGCCGGACACGTTCATGTACGTGCGCGGCTTGGCCAGCACCACCTTGCGGCCGGCCAGCCGACCTTCCAGCACGTCGGCGTTGGTGCGGTGCTTGCCGAAGCGACCGCCGCCGGCCCGCGCCGCCAACAGCTCGACGACGCGGAAACCGACGTTGTGCCGGGTGGCGGCGTAGTCCGGACCCGGGTTGCCGAGCCCGACCACCAGGGCGGGGCCCGGCGGCACGGTCAGCTGTCCGAGGAGTCGGCCTCGGCGCGCTCCGCGGCCTCCTCCGGGGTGTCCGGAGCATCCTCGACCACGCCGGCACCCTCGGTGTCCAGCTCGGCCTCGAGCTGCTCGGCGGTCGGCGCGGCCACCACGTTGACCACCAGGATCTCCGGGTCGGTCAGCAGGGTGGTGCCCTCGGGCAGCCGGACCTGGGAGGCCTGGATCATGGTGCCGACCTCGAGCCCCTCCACCGAGACCTCGATCTGCTCGGGGATGCTGGAGACGTCCGCCTCGACCTGGATCGCGTTGAGCTCCTGGGTGACCAGGGTGCCGTGGGCGGCGTCGCCCACGACGAGCACCTGGACGTCCACCCCGACCTTCTCACCGCGGCTGATCACCAGCAGGTCGACGTGCTCGATGTAGGGCCGGATCGGGTGCGAGACCACGGTCTTGGTCAGCGCGAGCTGCGGGGTGCCGCCGATGTTCAGCGTGAGGACCGCGTTGCGGCCCTGGTCGCGCACGATCCGCTTGAACTCCAGCTCGGGGAGCGAGAGGTGCTGCGGGTCGGTGCCGTGCCCGTAGAGCACGGCGGGGATCAGACCGGCGCGGCGGGTACGGCGGGCGGCGCCCTTGCCGAACTCCGTGCGGGTCTCGGCGTCGATACGGGCTTCGGCCACGGTACTTCTCCTCGATCGGCGTGCTGCGTCAGATGCGCGGGACAGGCGGCGAGGCAGCCGGCCGAGAGCCGGGACTGCGTCGATCACGGCGGGTCGACCTGCACCCGCCCTCGCCGCGGAACGTCACCACGATACGCGACCCCAGCTCAGGTCCGTTCCGCGGGCCCGTCCGGCGGTGGCGGGTGATCATGGGTGGGTCGGCGTCGCGCGCGCGCAGCCGTCGCGGCGGCGTGGAGCGAGCACGGCCACGGGTGATGGCCGCGCCGGGCGCCGATGGGGCACGCCCGGCAGCCCCCGCGGCCGTCGTCGATGTGCTCGGCGAGCAGCCGCAGGACCGCGGTCGGCTGGTCGATCAGGAACGTCACGAGCGCGTCGGTCGGGCTGTGCTGAGACCTGCTCACGAGCAGTGAGTAGATCGTCGCGGAAAGCGAGATGCCCAGCGCGACGGCGCCCGCCCGATGCCGCAGGAATGCCGCGTCGGTCGGTTTGACCTGGGTATTCTGGGCGGGGTGGCGGACCGGCGGAAGCGACTCGCGCGAGCGCGGAAGGCTGCTGGCCTGACCCAGGAAGATCTGGCGCACCTGGTCGGTGTCGACCGGTCGACGGTGGGTCGGTGGGAAGCCGGCGAAACCGAGCCGCAGCCGTGGCTGCGCCGCAAGCTCGCCCGTCGCCTGAGCATCACCCCCGCGCACCTCGACGGGCTGCTGGGTGCCGAGCCGACGGCCGACGAGGGGGACACGTTCGATCGGCTGGCTCGCGTGATCGAGCAGCCGCGGACCGTCGACGGCGCTGTGGCCGACCACCTCGCAGCGGTGCTGGCCCAGCAGCGTCAGGCCGAGGATGTCATCGGGCCCCGGCGGGTCCTGGTGCCCGTGCTCGCCGAACTCGACCTCGTGGAGCGGCTGGCCCGGGACGCGCGGGGCCCCGTGCGGGTCGAGCTGATCAAGCTTGCCGCCGAGTACCGCCAGTTCGCCGGGTGGATGGGTGAGGACACGGACGACCGCGCGGGCGCACTGCTGCACTACGCCCGCGCTATGGACGCGGCCCAGGAGGTCGGCGACGACAACATGACCACCTCGGTCCTGTCGATGGAGTCGCATCTCGCCTGGTCGGAGCAGGATGCTGGACGGGCGATCGGGCTGGCCGCGGCCGGGCGCCGCGAGCCGGGCAAGGTCAGCCCCGGGGTGCTGGCGCTGATCACCCAGCAGGAAGCCCGCGGGCACGCGCTCGACGGCGACGGCGACGACGTCGACCGGCTGCTCGACCTCACCGAGGACCTGACGGCCACCGCCGCCGAGCACCCCGAGGACGAACCGCCGTGGGTGTACTTCAACAGCCCCGAGCGGGTGTCGTTCCAGCGCGGCGTCGCCTACCTCGAGCTGGGGCGCTACCGCGAAGCCGTTGATCTGTTCGAGCAGGCGCGTGCCCGGCTGGCCGCCGACTACCGGCGCGACCACGGTCGGTACGCCGCGAACCTGGCCGTGGCCGCCGCGCTCGACGGCCAGGTCGACCGCGCGGTGACCGCCGGCCGGGAGGCACTGGCCATCGCCGTGGAGACCGGCAGCGCGCACACCGTGACCGACCTGCGGCGGATGCGGCGGGCGCTGGACCGGTGGCCCGATCGCCCCCGCGTCCGCGAGTTCGACGAGGCACTGGCCGCCGCCGGCCGCTGACGCTGCTCGATCACCGGGATGGGATCAACTCACCGTCGGGACCCCCTGGAGGACGGCGGGCACCTCGCCCGCGCTCGCCGATCCGGCGTGGGTCCGAGCTTCGGCGGGGGAATGCGGATCCGGGCCGTGGTTGCCTTCGGGACCGGCGGCGACGTGCACACGGTTCCGGCCGGCAGCCTTCGCCGAATACAGCGCATGATCCGCGCTGCGGACCAGGTCTTCAGCTGTCGTGGCGTGCAGCGGCAGCGTGGCGACGCCGAGCGACCCGGTCACGGTGATCGCCTGTCCGGTACCGAGCGGGACCGGTGTCGAGCGCAGTGCCTCGGCGACTCGTTCGGCGACCTCACGGGAGGCATCGACGTCGGCCCCGGTCAAGAGCATGACGAACTCCTCACCGCCGTAACGGGCGAGCACGTCGCTGGGGCGCAGCGCGGTCCGCAGCCGCTGGGCGACGGCCTCCAGCACCGTGTCGCCGGCGGCGTGGCCGTGCGTGTCGTTGACGGCCTTGAAGTGGTCGAGGTCGGCAATGATGACCGACACCGGCGCACCGCCACGGCCGGGCGCAGACCGGGCGCACTCGAGGTGCAGCGCCGCCTCGAAGAACCGACGGTTGTGCAGCCCCGTCAGTCCGTCGGTCACCGCGAGGCGCTGTTGCTCGCCCAGGGCCGTGTCCAGACGTCGACCGATACGGCGCTGGTCGCCGATGGTGAGCGCGAGCCGTACGACCAACCCGACGACGGCGACGGTGGTGACGACCAACCCGACGTACGGCGAGGAGCCCGTGCTCGCGGCCGTGCGCAGGTCCATCACGACCAGGGCCAACGCGGCCAGCACGCCCGCCAGGACCAGCCCCAGCCCGAGATCGATCTCGAACAGCCGGACCTGGGGCTCGGCTTCACCGCGATCGACGGCCAGCACTGCCGCGACCGCCAGCAGGACGTACTGCAACTGCCCGGCGAGGACCTCCGCCTCGACTCCGAAGAGCAACAGGCCGTCGGCGACCAACGCCTCGTCGAGGTTGTACACCACCAGTGGTGCGGCCGTCGCCAGAACGACCAGGCCGACCGACCACGGCACCCGGCGATGGCCCGCCAGTCCGACCGAGATCGGCAGGACTATCAGCGCGAGGTCGAGTGCCGTGAGGGAGAACAGCAGCACCGACAGGGAGTCCCAGCTCTCCGGGATCCGGTCGGCGTAGGTGAGCCTCCAGATGAGCGTCCCGGCGCCCGCCGCGACCACAGCGGCGTCGCAGAATGCCCGCACCTGCCGCTCCCGCGATGCCTCGGCGAATCCGACCAGGACTGTCACCAGCAGCAGCACGCTGGCGAGCAGGTACAGGACGTCGCCGACGAACACACCCTCCAGATCGCGACCGAGCAGCAGCCACAGCGACCACAGCGCGTCACCGACCAGAGCTGTGACGACGCTCGCGGTGAGCAGGGCCCAGAATGCCCGGCGGGACCGCCGAACCCGAATCGCCGCCCGTAGGCAGAGGATCCCCGCGACTGCCGCTGGGAGCAGGAAAAGCCAGTCACCGACCAGGATGGTCGCCGTGGGGCTGCGCTGCGCGAGCTGCATCAGCACCGCGTACACCACGAGCCACGTCACCCCGATGACCACGGCCAGCCACGTCGCACGCCCCGGCCCCGCACGAGCCGTATCGTCGCCAGACCCCACGTCTTCGACACCCGCCCGCACTGCGTCCACGCTCACTGCGACCCCCAATGATCGTTGGCCGCCAGTCCGACGCATGCCGCGCTGCCGGTCCTCCGACCCCGAGCATTGCTCCAAACAGGTCTCGCCGAAATGATGGTCACCCGATCCGGTGACAGGGACCGGATCGCCGAGCTGTTCGGGTCAGGTGCGCCACCGCGAGCAGGCTCGGCGGCCGGCGGTCAGTCGTCGCCAGCGGGTACGACCTGGCCGCGACGTTGCCGCAGCGCAGCGGCGAGGGTGATGAGGGCGTGGTTGGACACGGTGAACCCTGCGGGTAGGAAGCAACCGCTCCTGGTGAGGCGGATTGATCCGGGCGATCGCCCGTCCACCAGGAGCTTCACTCATCCCGTGTTCCGGCGGGCTGCGAGGACCCCCGACGCGCTGCGCGACCCGCGACGGGCTGCGCGAGCACCCGGCACCGGCGGGGGCCCGCCGCGATCGGTCAGGCGTTGCCGTCGAACAGGCTGGTGACCGAGCCGTCGTCGAAGACCTCGTGGATCGCCCGGGCCACCAGCGGCGCGATGGACAGCACCGTCATCCCCGGGAACCGCTTCTCGTCCGGGATGGGCAGGGTGTCGGTGAAGATCATCTCGCGGGCGCCGGAGGCGGCCAGCCGCTCGACGGCCGGGCCGGACAGCACGCCGTGGGTGGCCGCGACGATGACGTCCGAGGCGCCGTCGGCGAGCAGCACCTCGACCGTCTTGGCCACCGTGCCACCGGTGTCGATCATGTCGTCGATCACCACGCAGGTCCGGCCCTGCACCTCGCCGACCACCCGGTTCGCCACCGCCTCGTTGGGCTTGCGCGGGTCGCGGGTCTTGTGGATGAACGCCAGCGGGGTGCCGCCCAGGGTCTCCGCCCAGCGCTCGGCCAGCCGGACCCGGCCGGAGTCGGGGGAGACCACGGCCAGGTCGCGCCCGGCGTAGGTGCGCTTGATGTGCTCGGCCAGCACCGGCAGCGCGAACAGGTGGTCCACCGGCCCGTCGAAGAAGCCCTGGATCTGCGCGGTGTGCAGGTCCACGGTCATGATCCGGTCGGCGCCCGCGACGTGGAACATGTCGGCGATCAGCCGGGCCGAGATGGGCTCGCGGCCGCGGTGCTTCTTGTCCTGGCGGGCGTACCCCCAGAACGGCATGACCACGGTGATCCGCTTGGCCGACGCCCGCTTGAGCGCGTCAACCATGATCAGATGCTCCATGATCGAGTCGTTGATCGGCGCGGAGTGCGACTGCAGGACGAACGCGTCGCAGCCGCGCACCGACTCCTCGAACCGGACGAAGATCTCCCCGTTGGCGAACGAGTACGCCGACTGCGGTGTGATCGTCACGTCCAGGTGCTTGGCCACCTGTTCGGCCAGCTCGGGGTGCGCCCGGCCGGCGAAGAGCATCAGGTTCTTCTTGGGGGTCGCGGACATCGCACTCACGGTGCTGTACCTCCATGGCCGATGTCGGCCGGATCTCGGGTCGGGTCGGCCGGGTCCTGCTCCGCGGCGCGCCGGGCGGCCGCCGCGGCCGGGGTGCCCGGTCGCTTGCGCTCCACCCACCCCTCGATGATGCGCTGCTCGCCGGCCGACACGGCCAGGGCGCCGGGGGGGACGTCCCGGCGCAGCACCGTGCCGGCGCCGGTGTAGGCGCCGTCCCCGACCCGGACCGGCGCCACGAACATGTTGTCCGAGCCGCTCCGCACGTGCGAGCCGACGACGCTGCGGTGCTTGCCCACCCCGTCGTAGTTGACGAACACCGAGGCGGCCCCGATGTTGCTGTGCTCGCCGATGGTGGCGTCGCCGACGTAGCTCAGGTGCGGGACCTTGCTGTGCGCGCCGATGTCGGCGTTCTTGGTCTCGACGAAGGTGCCGATCTTCCCGCGCTCGCCCAGCCGGGTGCCCGGCCGCAGGAACGCGAACGGGCCGACCGAGGCGCCCGGCCCGATCCACGCGCCGCTGCCGTGGGTCCGCACGACGGCGGCGTCGGCGCCGATCTCGCAGTCGGTCAGCGTGGTGTCCGGCCCGATCCGGGCGCCGCTGTCGACGGCGGTGCGCCCGTGCAGCTGGGTGCCGGGCTCCAGCAGCACATCGGCGGTGAGCACCACCTGCACGTCGACCCAGGTGGTGGCCGGGTCGACGACCGTGACGCCGGCGCGCATCCAGCGGTGCAGCACCCGGCGGTTCAGCTCGGCGCGCACCTCGGCCAGCTGCACCCGGTCGTTGACCCCGCTGACCTGCCAGGTGTCCGCGCAGCCCAGCGCGCGGACGCCGAGTCCGTCGGCGTGGGCGAGGCCGATCAGGTCGGTCAGGTAGCGCTCGCCCTGGCTGTTGTGCGAGCCGAGCCGGGCCAGCCCGGCGGCCAGGAACTCCCCGTCGAACGCGTACACCCCGGAGTTGATCTCCCGCAGCGCGCGCTGCTCGCCAGTGGCGTCGGCCTGCTCGACGATCCCGGTGACGCCGCCCCGGGCGTCGCGCAGGATCCGGCCGTAGCCCGTCGGGTCGTCGACCTCGGTGGTGAGCACGGTGACCGCGGCCCCGGCCGCGGCGTGCTCGGCCAGCAGCGCGTCCAGAGTGGCCGGTTCCAGCAGCGGTACGTCCCCGTAGGTGACGACCACCGGCCCGGTCGGCCGGGACGTCAACGCGGTCAGCGCGCACTCCACGGCGTGCCCGGTGCCCAGCCGCTGGGCCTGCTCGGCGACGACCAGCGGCCGGGCCAGCTCGGCGGCCAGCGCGTCGACGGTGTCGGAGACCTGCTCGCGGCCGTGGCCGAGCACGACGACGAGGTGTTCGGGGTCGAGCGCGGCGACGGCGTGCACGGCGTGCCCGAGCAGGGTGCGGCCCCCGATGGGGTGCAGGACCTTGGGCAGTGCCGAGCGCATGCGGGTGCCCTCGCCCGCGGCCAGCACGATGACGGCGGCGGGTCGGGTGGTCGGGGGTGCGTGTCCTGGCCCGTGTCGGTCGAGCATGGGGCTCCTGCTTCTGCCGGATCGGGCGCCCCGCTCGGGGGTGACGGTCGGTGGAGGCGACGGTCGGGTGGGCGCGGACGGAAGGCGTGCGGGGGACGCGGAAATCCTACGTGCTGGCGGTGGCGGCGTCGGGGGGCCGTCCGGATCGGCGTCGGCGGTCGTGCCCGGTGGTCGACCCGCCCTGCCCGCCGTACCGCGCCGCCGCGACCGGACGCGGCCCGAGGTGCGAACGGTGACGGGGCGCCGGAGCGAAAGCGCTTCCGAACCCGAACGGTTGACCGTTCAGCGTTGATCCACCACCGGTCGGCTCACGGTCCGTGAACGCGGGAGTGCTCCGTGCGTCCCTGGTGTTGCCGACTACCGGATCGCCGATCACCGCCCCCACCCGCGTTTGGAGAGGTCAATGCCCGTTCGCACCGCACGCACCGCCTGGAACGGCACCCTGGAGAAGGGCTCCGGACAGGTCGAACTCACCAGCAGCGGGGTGGGTACGTTCGACGTCAGCTTTCCCCGCCGGACAGCCGACACCGCCGACGGGACCACCAGTCCGGAGGAGCTGATCGCCGCGGCGCACACGTCCTGCTACGCGATGGCGCTGTCCGCCGAGATCGGGCGGGCGGGCGGCACGCCGCAGTCCCTGGACGTGTCGGCCGACGTCACCCTCGGTCCGGACCCCGCAGGCGGGTTCGCGATCACCGGAGTCGCGCTGGTGGTCCGCGGCGAGGTCGACGGTCTGGACGCGGCGGGCTTCGAGAAGGCCGCCCAGGCGGCCAAGGACGGGTGCCCGGTGAGCAAGGCGCTGGCCGGCACCACGATCACGCTGGACGCTGCGCTCGCCTAGTGGGAGTGGCGAGAACGCCGAACGGAGGAGTTGCCATGAAGTGCACCGGCAACGGGCGCCCGCCCGAGCCGCCGCCCCCGCGCCCGAACGGTCGCTGAGGTAGTGCGTTCGGCCGGTGGCCCCGCCCTCGGGCGGGGCCACCGCCGTGCCCGGGCCCCGGTCAGCGGCTCCGCTGCGGGACGGGACGGCGGCCGGGGTCCGCGCGCCCGGCCGGATCGAACCGGCGGCGCAGCGAGAACGCGCGGGGCGTCGGCCCGTACCGCCGCAGGTACTGCAGCCGCCGGACCGCGTCGGCGAGCTCGGGCGCGGTGCCGTCCGGGACCCACCACAGCGCCGTGGACGGCTGCTCGGTGGGCAGGAACCACGCCGACCTGCGGCGCAGGAACCCGGCGTGCGCGCTGCGGTAGACGAACTCGTGCAGGCTCGGGTAGTCCGCCCAGACCGACACGTTGACCACCACCGGCCCGGCCGGTTCGGCCACCACGTCGTGCTCCGCACGCCGAGCCACGAACCCCGGCGCCACCTCGGCCAGCCGGTCGACCGCGCCCAGCGCGTCGGCGAACCCGCGCATGACCGGGTCGTCCAGCGGCGCCCGCATCCGCGCCACGTTGACCTGGGCCAACCGGTGCACCCCGGGAGGGTAACCGCGTTGCTCCGCCGGTCCCCTCCACCGGCACGCCGTCCGCTCGCAAGCGCGGTCCGCCGGGGCAGGTGGTCAGGCCCGCTGGTACTCCAGGATGCGGCCCAGGTCGTGGAAGCCGACCGCGGCGTACACCCGCTCGGCCATCGCGGTCGCCTGCAGGCTCGCCGTGCGGCAGCCGCGGCCGCGGGCGTCGCGCAGCACGGCGGCGGTCAGCGCCGTGCCCAGCCCGCGGCGGCGGGCCCACGGCAGGGTGCTGACGTTGTACACGCCGCAGTCGCCGTCGCGGTCGAAGGCCAGCGCCACGGCGGCCGGGACGCCGTCGAGGCGGGCGACCAGCACCGGGAACGCGTCCGGGTCGGTGCCCGCCAGCAGGCCCGCCGGCAGCTCGGCCAGCCGCAGGTAGTCCGGCCAGGGGGCCGGGGCGATC
>DASQMQ010000385.1:0-9004 GCA_035645455.1 Pseudonocardia sp. | reverse complement strand
CGGCGGCTGTCCGCGCCGGAGCTGGTGGCCTCGGCCGCGGACTCGCTGATCCCGCTGCACGGGATCACCCGGGCCGAGCCGGCACCCGCCGAGCGCAGTGATCTCGGCCGCGGGGACACCGGACGGGACGACACCGGACGGGGTGACACCGGCAGCGGCGATCGGCCGGCTCACGGCGGCTGGACGGAGCCGCGGGCTACCGTGACGGGATGACCGACCGTGAGGTCCGGCCGGTGGGCGGGCGGTGGCCGATGGCCGAGCGATCGCTGCTGGCCACCGTGCTCGGACTGCCGCCGCTGGGCGCGATCGCGCTGGCCGCGGTGCTCACCACCGTCGGGGTGTTCGTCGATCTGGTCCGGATCGGCAGCCTCGGCACCGTGTTCACCGTCTGCTTCGTCGCCGGCTGCCTGCTGGCCGTGGTCTGGGTGCGGCGCAGCGGGCTGTTCGGCCCGATGGTGCAGCCGCCGCTGCTGATCGCGGTCGCGGTGCCGGTGATCGTGCTGCTGGCCGGGTCGCCCCCGCCGGGGGCCGGGGTGGCCGAGCAGCTGCTGGTGATCGGCGCACCGCTGGTCAACTCGTTCCCGATCATGGCCTGGACGACCGGCGCGGTGCTCGCCGTCGGCGTCCTGCGGATGATCGTGCAGCGGCCGCTGGCCGCCCCGGTCGGCACCCGGCCGGCCGGCAGCCGCCGACCCGCCGCCGACCAGCGCACCGGGAAGCGGGACGCCAGGGGCGACCGGAAGGGCGACGGCAAGCGGGGCCGCGCGCCGGCCGCGGTCAGCGAGCGACGCCGGCCCGCTGCGGACGCAGTTCCCGCGGCAGCGAGAAGGTCAAGGTCTCCTCGGCGGTCGTGATCTCCTCGACCGAGCCCCAGCCGCGCTCGGCCAGGTGCTCGAGGACGCCGCGGACCAGGATCTCGGGCACCGAGGCACCGCTGGTCAGCCCGATCGTGGTGACGCCGTCGAGCCAGCTGTCGTCGATCTGCGGGGCGTAGTCGATCAGGTGCGAGGCGCCGGCGCCGGCCTGCAGCGCCACCTCGACCAGCCGCACCGAGTTCGACGAGTTGCGCGAGCCGACCACCAGCACCAGGTCGCAGTGCGGGGCCATGGCCTTGACCGCGACCTGCCGGTTCTGCGTGGCGTAGCAGATGTCGTCGCTGGGCGGGTTCTGCAGCGTCGGGAACCGCTCGCGCAACGCCCGCACGGTCTGCATGGTCTCGTCCACGCTGAGCGTGGTCTGGGACAGCCAGACGACCTTCTCCGGGTCGCGGACGGTCACCCCGGCGACGTCGTCGGCGGTCTCGACGAGCTGGATGTGGGCCGGGGCCTCCCCCGCGGTGCCCTCGACCTCCTCGTGGCCGTGGTGACCGACGAGCAGGATGTCGTAGTCCTCGCGGGCGAACCGCTTGGCCTCCTGGTGCACCTTGGTGACCAGTGGGCAGGTGGCGTCGATGGTGCGCAGGCCGCGCTCCTTGGCCTGGTCGCGGACCGCCGGGGAGACGCCGTGCGCGGAGAACACCACCAGTGCGCCCTCGGGCACCTCGTCGGTCTCGTCGACGAAGATCGCGCCGCGGGCGCCGAGGGTCTCCACCACGTGCACGTTGTGCACGATCTGCTTGCGCACGTAGACCGGCGCGCCGTGCTGCTCGAGCGCCTTCTCGACGGCCTCCACGGCCCGGTCGACGCCGGCGCAGTAGCCGCGGGGGCTGGCCAGCAGGACGCGCTTGCTGCTCGATCCGGACATGACCCCAGCCTACGTGCGCGGCCGGTACGCGGTGGAGCGACGGCCGCCACGCCCCGCCGAAGGGTCGGAGGTGCCGGAATGGGGAACACTGGGCTCATGGACACTGGGGGCATGAAGCCGCTTCCGCTGCCGGTGCGGATCGCCGCCGGCCTGGTCGCCACCGCCGTGGAGCAGGCGCGCGACCTGCCGCGGCACGTCGTCGAGTTCCCGGTCACCGCGGTCAGCCAGGCGCTGCAGGCCTCGATGCGGGTGCAGCAGAAGGTGACCGAGCTGGCCATCAAGGGCGACCGGGCACTGGGCGCGCTGCGGCCGGTGGAGGAGAAGCCGAGCTGGGCGACCTTCGACGAGGACGAGTCGCCGCGCCGCAACGGCCGCAGCAGCGTCACCGAGCTGCGCCCGTCCCGGCCCGAGCCGGAACCGGAGCCCGATGCCACCCCCGACTCGGCCGGGGTGGCCGCCGGGGTCACCGCGGGGAAGGCGGCGGCGAGCAGCACGCTGGCGGCCACCGACGAGAAGCTGCCCGGCAAGGCGGCGGGCGCGCCCACCGCCGACCTGACCGGCCCGGCCGAGCCGGCCGCCCCGGCCACGCCGACCCCGGCCAGTGGAGCCGGGCCGAACGCGCTGCCCGGCTACGCCGACATGACCATCCCGCAGCTGCGCGCGCGGCTGCGCCGGCTCAGCGTCGACGACCTGCGGGCGCTGCTGGAGTGGGAGCGCGCGCACGGGAACCGGCCGGTCTTCGTCACCATGCTGACCAACCGGATCTCCACGGTCACCGCCGGGTGACCACGCCGCCGACCGCGGAGCGGCCGTGGCCGGTGCGCACGGTGGCGCGCAAGATCGCCGAGTGGATCGACCGGCTGGGCGCGGTGTGGGTGGAGGGCCAGCTCGCCCAGGTCACCGCCCGGGCCGGCACCGGTACCGCGTTCCTGGTCCTGCGCGACCCCGCGGCCGACGTGTCGTTGCAGCTCACCGCGCCGATCGGGCTGGTCCGGGACGGCGGGGCGGCGGTCGCCGAGGGCAACCGGGTGGTGGTGCACGGCAAGCCCTCGTTCTTCCTCGGCCGCGGCACGCTGAGCCTGCGGGTCGACGAGATCCGCGCGGTCGGCGTCGGCGAACTGCTGGCCCGCATCGAACGGCTGCGCCGGCTGCTGGCCGCCGAGGGCCTGTTCGATCCGGCCCGCAAGCGCCGCCCGCCGTTCCTGCCCGGCTGCATCGGGCTGGTCACCGGCCGGGCGTCGGCCGCCGAGCACGACGTGGTGACCAACGCGCAGGCCCGCTGGCCGGCGGTGCGGTTCCGGATCGAGCCGGTCGCGGTGCAGGGCGCTCTGGCCGTCCCGCAGATCGTCGACGCGCTGCGGGTGCTCGACCGCGCCCCGGAGGTCGACGTGATCGTGCTGGCCCGCGGCGGCGGCAGCGTGGAGGACCTGCTGCCGTTCTCCGACGAGACGCTGTGCCGCGCGGTGGCGGACTGCCGCACGCCGGTGGTCTCGGCGATCGGGCACGAGCCGGACACCCCGCTGGTCGACCACGTCGCCGACGTCCGCTGCTCCACCCCCACCGAGGCCGGTCGCCGGCTGGTGCCGGACCTGGCCGAGGAGTCCGCCCGGATCGCCGGGCTGCGCGACCGCGCCCGGCGGGCACTGGGCGGCTGGGTCGACCGGGAGGAGCGGCTGCTCGCTGCACTGCGCGGGCGCCCGGTACTGGCCGAGCCGCTGCGCGCGATCGACGCCCGGGCGGGCGAGGTCGAGCGGTTGCGCGAGGCGGCGCGGTCCTGCGTCGTGCGCGGGCTCGACCGACGCGGCAGCGACCTGGAGCACGTCCGGGCCCGGCTGGCCACCCTCGGCCCGGCGGCCACGCTGGCCCGCGGCTACGCGGTGGTGCAACGGGTGCCGGCCGACGGCGACGGCGGGCCGCTCCCGGTGCTGCGGTCGGTCGACGAGGTCGGCCCGGGCGACCGGCTGCGGGTCCGGGTGGCCGACGGGGCGGTGGTCGCGGCCGTGACGGACCCCGCCACCGCCGGCCCGGCCGCGGACCCACCGACCACGGGCACCGTCGCCTCCCGGCCGCGGGCCCGGCGAGCGAGAGCGAGCACGCCATGACCGACCGGCCTGCGGTGCAGACCCTGGGCTACGAACAGGCCCGTGACGAGCTGGCCGAGGTGGTGCGCACGCTGGAGACCGGGGGGCTGGGCCTGGACGAGTCGGTGGCGCTGTGGGAGCGCGGCGAGGCGCTGGCCCGCCGCTGCGAGGAGCAGCTGGCCGGGGCCCGCGAGCGGGTGCAGGACGTCCTCAACGGGTCGTGAGTGGTCATCGGGGCCGTAGTCCCGATCACCGCTCACGACCCCGGGAGGACCTGGCCGGTGGCGACGGCGCCGGCCAGCACCCGGAACTCGTCCTCGGTGCCGCTGCCGGTGATCAGCACCCGGACCGGCGTGGTGCCGGGCAGCTCGGCGATGCGCACCGGCTCCTCGCCGTCGCGGCCGTAGACCACCCAGCTCACCCCCGCCACGTCCACCGCGCCCAGCCCGGGCAGCGGTTCGGCGCCGGACTCCACCGCCAGCAACGCGGGCTCCGGGGCATCGCTCTGCAGCAGCCGGAGGTAGCGTCCCTCCGGGGTGAGGAAGCCGGCGCGCACCGCGCGGTTGCTCGCGGCGTCCGCCGGGGCGCCGGGCTGCGGGATCCGGTCCTGGTCGACGCTGTTGGCCCGCCAGTCCGCGGGCACCGCCGGCACCCGCACCGGGAACGGCACCGTCGGGGCGATCCGGCGCAGGTCGGCCGGGGCGTCCACCACCGGCAGCCGGGAGGCGTCGACCGACGGCCCGCCCGGGGAGAACGAGCACGACCCGGACAACCCGGCCAGCCCCAGGATCACCACCGCCAGCAGGCCCAGCGCCACCAGCATGTCGCGCAGGGTCAGCGCCGACCGCGGCGGCTTCGACCGCACCGGCTCCCGATCCGCACCCACCGCACCACTGTCCCAGACCCGCGGTCCCGGCGCGGCGGGGCACTGAGCGGGACGGCCGCGACGTGCGCCTGATCTCATCGGGCCGGTCCGGGCTCGACGATCCCCCGCGGGCGCACCCGGTCTGTCAGGATCGGTCGGTTCCCACGCGCCCGCCGACGGGCGCCGCAACGCCGTGCCGTGGGAGAAGGAGGCCGCCGAGATGACCACCCCGCGCGAACCCCAGGAGCGCCGCCGCGAGGCCCCCGACCGCAACCTGGCGATGGAGCTGGTCCGGGTGACCGAGGCGGCGGCGATGGCGGCCGGTCGCTGGGTGGGCCGCGGCGACAAGAACGGCGGCGACGGCGCGGCGGTCGACGCCATGCGCCAGCTGATCGGCAGCGTGTCGATGCGCGGCGTGGTGGTGATCGGCGAGGGCGAGAAGGACGAGGCGCCGATGCTGTTCAACGGCGAGGAGGTGGGCAACGGCGAGGGCCCCTGGTGCGACGTGGCCGTCGACCCGATCGACGGGACCACGCTGATGGCCAAGGGCATGCCGAACGCGGTGGCGGTGCTGGCGGTGGCCGAGCGCGGGGCGATGTTCGACCCGTCCGCGGTGTTCTACATGGAGAAGCTGGCGGTCGGCCCGGAGGCCGCGCACGCGATCGACATCACCGCCCCGGTGGCCGAGAACATCCGCAACGTGGCCGCGGCCAAGGGCATCGGGGTCGCCGACGTCACGGTCTGCGTGCTGGACCGGCCCCGGCACTCCGAGCTGGTCAAGGAGATCCGCCGGACCGGGGCGCGCATCCACTTCCTGTCCGACGGCGACGTGGCCGGCGCGATCTCCGCGGCCCGCCCGAACACCGGTGTCGACCTGCTCTACGGCATCGGCGGCACCCCGGAGGGGATCATCACCGCCTGCGCGCTGAAGTGCATGGGCGGGGCGATGCAGGGCCGGCTGTGGCCGCGCGACGACGAGGAGCGGGACAAGGCGGTGGCCGCCGGCCACGACCTGGACCGGGTGCTGACGACCGACGACCTGGTGCGCGGCGACAACGTCTTCTTCTGCGCGACCGGGGTCACCGACGGCGACCTGCTGCGCGGGGTGCACTACCGGGCCGAGGGCTGCACCACGCAGTCGATCGTGATGCGGTCGAAGTCGGGCACCGTGCGGATGGTCGACGGCTACCACCGCCTCACCAAGCTGCGGGAATACTCCAGTGTCGATTTCGACCTGTCCGACGAACAGCTCGCCGCGGTCGAGCACTCGGCCCCACCGCTGCCCTGACCAGCGCCGATCACCCACCGCCGGTGGTCGGGAACGACCACACCACACGGACGTGCCCGGCCGGTGGCACTTTTCGGTCTTGATCGGCCCGGCGGCAGCCCGGATGCTCGTGGTAGCGGGACCGGGGCGGCCGGAGCCGCTCCGATCACGGGGGTGTGGTCATGCGCGGTTTCCGGGTTCTCCTCCTGACCGTCGCGATGGCCCTGGCGGGGTTGGTCACCACCGCCGGGGCCAGCGGCAGCGCTGTGCCGACGGCCCCGGCCCGGGTCGACGGCACGCCGTGCTCGGCCACCGCCCGCGCCTGCGTCAACCTGTCGGAGAACCGGGCCTGGCTGATCCGCGACGGCGTCGTCGAGTACGGACCGGTGCCGGTGGCGCACGGCCGGAAGGGCCACCGCACCCCGCCCGGCACCTTCCGGGTGGCCTTCCACAGCCGCCACCACGTCAGCTCGATCTACGGCTCGCGGATGCCGTACTCGGTGTTCTTCAACGGCGGCATCGCGTTCCACCAGGGCGACCTCGGCGGCCGCTCGCACGGCTGCGTGCGGCTGTCCCGCTCGGCCGCTCAGATGTTCTTCGCCACCCTGCAGCGCGGCGACGTGGTGCAGGTCGTGCGCTGATCGGTCGGCCGGTCCGACCGGGTGCTGTCCGGCAGATCACGCCCGGCTGCACCGCGGGCGGCGGAGCGGGAGACTGCGGGCATGGCAACCGATCCGGCCGACTCCGCTGACACCGCCGCACCCGCCGACCCCACCGGGTACCGCGTCGAGCACGACACGATGGGGGAGGTCCGGGTGCCCGCCGACGCCCTGTGGCGGGCCCAGACCCAGCGCGCCGTGCAGAACTTCCCGATCTCCGGGCGCGGCCTGGAGCGGGCCCAGATCCGGGCGCTCGGCCTGGTCAAGGCGGCTGCGGCCCGGGTGAACGGGAAGATCGGGGCGCTGGAACCGGCGCTGGCCGAGGCGATCGCGGCCGCGGCCGACGAGGTGGCCGCCGGCGAGCACGACGCGCACTTCCCGGTGGACGTGTTCCAGACCGGCTCGGGCACCAGCTCCAACATGAACGCCAACGAGGTGATCGCCTCGGTGGCCGCCGGGGCCGGGGTGCAGGTGCACCCCAACGACCACGTCAACGCCTCGCAGTCGTCCAACGACGTGTTCCCGACGACGATCCACCTGGCCGCGACCGAGGCGCTGGTCACCGAGGTCGTCCCGGCGCTGGACCACCTGGCCGGGACGCTGCGCCGGCGGGCCGCGGAGTGGGCCGAGGTGGTCAAGGCCGGGCGCACCCACCTGATGGACGCGGTGCCGGTGACCCTGGGCCAGGAGGCCGGCGGCTGGGCCACCCAGGTCGAGTACGGATCGGCCCGGGTGCGCGACGTGCTGCCGCGGCTGGGCCAGCTGCCGATCGGCGGCACCGCGGTCGGCACCGGGCTGAACGCGCCCGAGGGGTTCGGCGCGATGGTGGTCGAGGAGCTGCGCACGGCGACCGGGCTGCACGGCGTGATCTCCGAGGCCGAGGACCACATGGAGGCCCAGGGCGCCCGGGACGGGCTGGTGGAGGCGTCCGGCGCGCTGCGCACCGTGGCGGTCTCCCTGTTCAAGATCGCCAACGACCTGCGCTGGCTGGGCTCCGGGCCGCGCACCGGGCTGGCCGAGCTGGCCCTGCCGGATCTGCAGCCGGGCAGTTCGATCATGCCGGGCAAGGTCAACCCGGTGATCTGCGAGGCGGCCATGATGGTGGCCGCCCAGGTGATCGGCAACGACGCGACCGTGGCGTTCTCCGGCACCCAGGGCAACCTGCAGCTCAACGTGATGATGCCGGTGATGGCCCGCAACCTGCTGGAGTCCGCGCGGCTGCTGGCCGCGTCGGCCCGGCTGCTGGCCGACAAGGTCGTCGAGGGCGCCGAGCCGGACCTGGAGCGCACCCGCGAGTACGCCGAGTCGTCCCCGTCGGTGGTCACCCCGCTCAACCGCTACCTCGGCTACGAGGAGGCGGCGTCGATCGCCAAGCAGGCGCTCAAGGAGCGCAAGACGATCCGCGAGGTGGTCGTGGAGCGCGGCCACGTCTCCGGCGGCACGCTCACCGAGGACCAGCTCGACTCGGCCCTGGACGTCCTGGCCATGGCCCGCGGCGGCACCAGGTCCTGACCCGGCCCCGTCGAGAACGAACTCGTCGTGATCATCCGGGCGATTCGATCACGACGACTTCGTTCTCGACAGGGTCGGCGGCGTGGGCGAAGCGGGTGGACAGGGTGCGGGCGAGGTCGCGCAGCTCGGGCGGGTCGAGGATGGCGAACTCCGCGCCGACGACGCCGAGGGCCATCGCGGCCCACTCCAGGTTCTCGCTGGTCAGCCGGACCCGGCAGCGCCCCGCGCCGACGTCATCGGCGGCCTCGCACCAGCGGCCGATCCGCTCGCGCACGAGCGTGGCGGGCGCCTCCACCAGCGCCTCGACGGTGTAGGGCGCCGGCAGGCCGGTGATGCCGGCCCGGACGAACGCCGCGGCGTCGGCGGCCGGCAGCTCGCGGGGCCGGAACCGGGCTCCGGTGCCCCGCGGGCCGGTGATCCGGTCCAGCCGGAAGCTGCGCCAGCCGTGCCGCTCCAGGTCGTAGGCCACCAGGTACCAGCGCCGGCCGAGCAGCACCAGGCGCAGCGGTTCGACGTGCCGCTCGCTGGCCGAGCCGTCGTGGGCGGTGTAGCCGAACCTCAGCCGCTCGGCGTCCCGGCAGGCCTGCGCGGCGTCCGACAGGACCTCCGGGCTGATGCCCGGGCCGGGCTCGCCCCACGACCCGGGCACGGTGACCGCGCGCAGCGCCTCGACCCGGCGGCGCAGCCGGGCCGGCATCACCTGCACGACCTTGGTCAGCGCCCGGACCGCCGCCTCCTCGATCCCGGACGCCGGGCCCTGGGTGGCGGCCTGCATGCCCACCGCCAGCGCCACCGCCTCGTCGTCGTCGAGGATCAACGGCGGCAGCGTCGCGCCCGCGGCCAGTTGGTAGCCGCCGTCGACGCCGCGGCTCGCCTC
>DASQMQ010000384.1:0-11619 GCA_035645455.1 Pseudonocardia sp. | reverse complement strand
CGGCGCTGGCCGAGGCGGCCGCGGCCGGCGCCCAGGTGATCGTCAAGGAACCGGTGGCGAACGGGCGGCTGGCCCCGGGCGGCGCGGACCCGGCCGACGAGCGGGCGACCCGGGCCGCCGCGCTGGCGTCCGACCTGGGGGTGCCGGTCGACCAGCTGGCCATCGCCGCGGCGATGGCGCAGCCCTGGGCGTGGTGCGTGCTGTCCGGTGCGGTGCACCCCGACCAGGTGCGCAGCAACGCCGCGGCCACCGCCCTGACCGTCCCGCCCGACCTGCTCGACGAGCTCACCGCGCTGGCCGAGCCGCCCGTCGGCTACTGGGCCGCCCGCTCCGCCCGCCCCTGGTCCTGACGGGTGGGGGGCTACCTGGTGCGGGTGGCCATGAGGCCGAGGGTGAGCAGGAGGCGGTCGCGGGGGTTGCTGATGGAGCGGCCGGTGGCCGCCTCGATCCGGCGCATCCGGTAGATCACCGTGTTGCGGTGGCAGAACAGCGCGGTGGCCGCGTGGGTGGGTGAGCCGCCGCAGGCCAGCAGCTCCTCCAGGGTCTCCAGCAGGGTGTCCCGGTCGGCCGGGGGCAGCTCCATCAGCCCGCCCAGCGCGGTGCCGACCAGCCGGGGCAGCAGTTCCGGGCTGTCCACCAGCAGCGCCTCGGGCAGCCGGTCGTCCAGCACGGCCAGCCCGGGGCCGGTCAGCGTGCGGGCCGCGGTCTGGGCCATCCGGTAGCCGGCGTCGATCGCGCCCAGCCCCTCGATCACCGGGGAGACCCCGGCCCGGCCGGTCACGCAGGGCCGCAGCGCGTCCAGTGCGACCCGGGCCGGCCGGGCGCCCAACGAGATCACCCCGACCTCGTCGCGCGGGCGGACGAACCACCCCGAGGTCAGGTCCTGCAGCGCCATCGCCTCCTGCGGGGAGCGCAGCGGGTAGTCCGCACCCGGGCCCAGCGGCGCCACCACGCACAGCATCGGACCGTCCTCGGGCAGCCCGAGCACGATGGCCGCGTTGCGCAGGAAGGCCGGATCGCTGCCGCGCCCCTCGATCAGCGCGTCGAGCATGGCGTGCCGGCGGCTGACGTCGTGGCTCTGCAGCCGCAGCTCCTCCATCCGGTAGGCCTCGACGAGCGCCGCGGCGCTGTTGTCGCTGACCCGCCAGACGTAGCCGGCGGCGTCGAGCAGCGGCTCGTCGTAGGCACCGCCGAAGCGCCCGCGGGAGGTCTCCAGCAGCGCCTCCCACATCACCCGCCCGCCGATCCGGTAGGCGTGCAGCACCGACTCCAGCGGCACGCCCTGGCGGGCCCGCCGGCGCCCGGTCTGGCGCGAGGTGTCCTCCGGCTCGACGCCGTCGGGCACCCGGTCGGCCAGCACCTGCGCGCCGCGCTCCAGGTTGGCCCGGCAGGCCGCGCGCATGTCGTCGATGAGGCCCAGCTCGGCGTACACGGGTTCGCGCTGCAGCACCATCACGGTGAGCCGGTCGCCGAGCGCCTCCACGTCGTCGAGCAGCGCGGCGCCCAGCACGAGCAGCGCGTCGTGGGCCTGGACCGGCAGCGCCCGCCAGGGCGTCCGGTCGGTGCCGGGCCGCGCGCCGGTGCGGGTGGGCCCGGTCCCGGTGCGCCGAGCCGCGGTGGGCCCGGTGTGGGCGGGCATGGCCATCGCTGCACTGTGCAACACCGCGCACAGCGACGTCCACCACTCGGGACAAAGCGCCCACCCGCGACGGGGGGATGTTGGGCGCTGCGCCCATGGCGGCGGATGGGCGCGGCGCCCAAAGTGGTGCCTCACGCCACGACCGCCGAGTGCGGCCGGACCGACGGCGGCTGGATCAACGATGGAGTTGCGCCACGTGACCGTGTCCCAGTCCGAGCAGACCGAGCAGACCGCGGTGTTCGGGGTGTCCGGCATCGGCGTCCGGTTCGGCGGCCTGGTCGCCCTAGACGACGTGTCCTTCGCCGTGCACCCCGGCCAGGTCCGCGGGGTCATCGGCCCGAACGGTGCGGGCAAGACCACGCTGTTCAACGTCTGCTGCGGCTTCGTCCGGCCCGACACCGGCACCGTACTCCGCCACGGCGAGCCGGTGCGCGACCTGCGCCCGCACCGGCTGGCCGGCATGCGCATCGCCCGCACCCTGCAGGGCGTCGGGCTGTTCGCCGGGCTCAGCGTGCTGGAGAACGTGATGGTCGGGGCCGAGCGGCACGCCCGGGCCGGGTTCGCCAGCACCCTGTTCGGGCTGTCCCGCTCCGACCGCGACGAGCGGGCGCTGCGCGAGCGGGCCGAGGCCGCGCTGACCGAGCTGCGCGTGGAGTCCTACGCCGCCCGCTACCCCGGCAGCCTGCCCTACCCGGTGCAGAAACGGGTGTCGCTGGCCAGGGCGCTGGCCTCGGAACCGGAACTGCTGCTGCTCGACGAGCCGGCCAGCGGGCTCGGCTCCGACGAGATGGCCCAGCTCGGCGAGCTGATCAGGAACCTGACCGACCGGATGTCGATCGTGCTCGTCGAGCACCACATGGACCTGGTGATGAGCGTGTGCGACCGGATCACCGTGCTCGACTTCGGCAAGGTCGTGGCGGACGGGACGCCCGACGAGGTGCGCGACGACCCGGCCGTGATCGACGCCTACCTCGGCGAGGAGGCGACGCACCAGTGAGCACCGCGGGCAGTTCCGACACCACCGCTGCCGGGACCACCACCCGAGCGGGCACCCTGGCGGTCAGCGGGCTGACCGCCAGCTACGGCCCGGTCACCGCGCTGGACGACGTGGACGTCGTCGCGGAGCCGGGGAAGGTCACCGCGGTGCTCGGGGCCAACGGCGCGGGCAAGACCACGCTGCTGCGCACGATCTCCGGGCTGGTCCGGCCGAGCGCGGGCCGGGTGCTGCTGGGCGGGCGCGACCTGACCAGGGCCCCGGCCGACGAGATCGCCCGGGCCGGGATCGCGCACGTCCCCGAGGGCCGGGGGGTGATCACCGAGCTGACCGTGGAGGAGAACCTGCGGCTGGGCGCGCTGCTCGGGGTCTCCCGCAAGCGCACCGAGCAGCGCCTCGACGACGTCTACGCGATGTTCCCGCCGCTGGCCGAGCGGCGGGCCCGGCACGCGCACACGCTGTCCGGCGGCGAGCGGCAGATGCTGGTGATCGGCCGCGCCCTGCTCACCGGGCCGGACGTGCTGCTGCTCGACGAGCCCTCGCTGGGGCTGGCGCCGCGGATCGTCGCGCAGATCTTCGGGCTGCTCCGCGAACTGGTCGACGAGAGCACCGGCGGCGCCGCGCTGAGCGTGCTGCTGGTCGAGCAGAACGCGCGCAGCGCGCTGTCCATCGCCGACGTCGGGGTGGTGCTGAACCTGGGCCGGGTGGTCGCCACCGACACCGCCGCCGCGCTCGCCGCCGACGACGGCCTCCGCCACGCCTACCTCGGATTCTGAGCGGACCACGAACGCGGTGACCACGAACGCTGAGCAGGGGACGGGATGCAGCAGTTCCTGAACGTCACGTTGACCGGCCTCGCGCAGGGGGCCGTGTACGCCGCCTTCGCGCTGGCCCTGGTGCTGATCTGGCGGTCCACCCGGATCGTGAACTTCGCCCAGGGCGCGATGGCCATGTTCACCACCTACCTGGCGCTGCAGCTGATCGAGGCCGGCCAGTCCTACTGGGTCGGGCTGGTGGTCGCGCTGGTCGCCGGGCTGGTGCTGGGCGCGGTGGTCGAGCGGACGGTGATCCGGCCGGTCGAGGGCGGGCCCGAGCTGAACGCGGTGATCGTCACCCTGGGGCTGTTCGTCGGCATCCAGGCGCTGGCCGCGATCCTGTTCGGCTCGACCTTCGTGTCCTTCCCGGCGCCGTTCGACCTGCGCGGGTTCACCGTGGGCGGGGTCAACATCGCGTTCACCCCGAACAGCATCTTCGTGATCACCGCAGTGGTGCTGGTGATGGGGGCGCTGGTGGCGCTGTTCCGGTTCACCAACCTCGGCCTGCGGATGCGCGCCTCGGCGTTCGACCAGGAGGTGTCGCGGCTGCTCGGGGTGCGGGTGGGCCGGATGCTCACGCTGGGCTGGGCGCTGGCCGCGGTGGTCGGCTCGCTGGCCGGCATCCTGATCGCCGGCGGCGGGCTGGTGTTCCCCGGCTACATGGACGCGGTGATCGTCTACGGGTTCGTGGCCGCGGTGCTCGGCGGGCTGGAGTCGCCCGGCGGGGCCGTGGTCGGCGGGCTGGCCATCGGACTGCTGCTCAGCTACGTCAGCGGCTACCTGGGCAGCGAGCTGGTGGCGCTGGCCGCACTGGTCATCCTGGTCGCGGTGCTGCTGGTGCGCCCGCAGGGCCTGTTCTCCCACGCCACCGCCCGGAGGGTGTGATGACCCAGCGGACCGATGCCCCGCAGACCGACGGGGACGCGCAGGGCCACCCGGCGGAGTCCGCGCCGGCCCCGGCGGGCCGGCTGTCCGGCCTGGGCCGCCGGCTGCCCCGCTCCACCTTCGGCCGGCACGCCCTGGCCGTGCTGCTCGGGCTGGTCGCGGTGGTCGCGGTGCTGGAGCTGACCAGCCCGTTCGTCAACTCGCAGTTCGCCTACATGTCCTACTACGCCATCGCGGCCGCCGGGCTCACCGTGCTGACCGGGCTGAACGGGCAGATCTCGCTGGGCCACGGCGCGCTGATGGCCGTCGGCGCCTACACCACCGGGCTGCTCTACGCCGGTGACGACGGGGCGCTGCCGCTGGTGCTGGTCATGCTGATCGCCGCCGCGCTGACCGCGCTGGTCGGGGCGATCGTGGGCGCCGCCGCGGCCCGGCTGCACGGCCCGTACCTGGCCGGCGCGACGCTGGCCATGGCGGTCGCGGTGCCCGGGCTGGCCATCTACTTCGACGAGCTGCTCGGCGGCGAGCAGGGCCTGCGGATCACCGCGCCCCCGGTGCCGGACTGGTTCGCCGACGCCATCTACTTCCTCTCGGCCAACGAGACCCCCGGGGTGAAGTACCTGGCCTACCTCGGCTGGGCCACCCTGCTGGTGGTCCTGCTGCTGCTGGCCAACCTCAAGGCCGGGCGGGTCGGCCGGGTCTGGCGGGCGGTGCGCGACGACGAGGTCGCCGCCGAGCTGGCCGGCATCCGGCTGGGCCGGGCCCGGGTGATCGCGTTCGTGGTGAGCGCGTTCTGCGCCGGGCTGGCCGGAGCGGTGCTGGGCATCGTGGTCCGGCTGGCCGCGCCGAGCGGGTTCACCCTCGTGCTCTCCCTCGGCCTGCTCACCGCGGTGGTGCTGGGCGGGCTGGGCAGCTTCACCGGGGCGCTGCTGGGCAGCGCGCTGCTGGTGTTCCTGCCCCCCACGGTCACCAACCTGGGCACCGGGCTCGGGCTGGACTCCACGCAGGCGGCGCAGCTCGCCCCGCTCGTCTACGGCGTGGTTCTCGTGCTGGTGATGCTGCTCGCGCCCGCGGGCGCGGTCGGCGTCGTCATGAAGATGTGGCATCGGTATCGGGGCGACCGCTCGGGAACCTCGACGAGGAGGATTGCATGATCAGCAGAACCGGACGGCTCGCGGCAGCCGCGGTCGCCGCGAGCCTGGTGCTCGCCGCCTGCGGCGCAGGCGGCAGACCGGACGAGGGCGGCGGGACCGGCGGTGGCGAGGCGGCCACCGCATCGGACGTCGGCATCACCGAGACGACGGTCAAGGTCGGCGGGCACTTCCCGCTGACCGGCGTGGCCGCGCCGGGCTACGCCGACATCCCCACCGGCGCCCAGGCCTACTTCGACTTCGTCAACGCCGCGGGCGGGGTGAACGGGCGCCAGATCGAGTACGTCTACACGGACGACGCCTACAACCCCACCCAGACCAGCCAGGTCGTCAACGAACTGGTCCTGCAGGACGAGATCTTCGCCATGGTCGGCGGGCTGGGCACCCCCACCCACTCCGCGGTCCTGGACTACCTGAACAGCGAGGGCGTGCCCGACCTGTTCGTCTCCTCCGGCTCGCTGCTGTGGGACCAGCCCGCGGAGAACCCGACCACGTTCGGCTGGCAGCCCGACTACGAGGTCGAGGGCAAGATCCTCGGCCAGTACATCGCGCAGAACTTCCCGCAGGCCAAGGTCGGGCTGTTCCTGCAGGACGACGACTTCGGCCGGGACGGCGAGATCGGCGCCCGGCAGTACCTGGAGAACCAGATCGTCGCCGCCGAGCGCTACACCCCGGGCAACACCGACGTGGCGCCGCAGATCGCCGCGCTGCAGGCCGCCGGGGCCGACCTGGTGATCGGCTTCGCGGTGCCGTCCTACACGGCGCTGTCGCAGCTCAACGCGCTGCGGCTGAACTACCAGCCGCAGTGGGCCTACTCCAACGTCGGAGCGGACCTGACCCTGGTCGGGGCCCTGCTGGCCCGGTTCTCCGAGGGCGCGATCACCGACGCCGGCCTGCTGGAGGGCGTGATCAGCACGTCCTACCTGCCCAACGCGGCGCAGCCCGACGACCCCTGGGTGCAGCTGTTCCAGCGGGTGTGGAGCGAGCACGGCGGCGAGGGTGAGCTGAACAACTTCCGGATCTACGGGATGTCGCAGGCCTACACGTTCATCTCGGCGCTGCAGGCGGCCGGGCCGAACCCGACCCGCCAAGGGCTGATCGAGGCCATCCAGACGCAGGGCGCGGAGTTCGAGGGCCCGTGGCAGGCGCCGTTCCGCTACTCCGCGGACCGGCACGCCGGGATCAGCGGGGTCGCGGTCACCCAGATCACCGGCGGCGCCGTGACGCCGCTGACCCCGGTGCAGGTCACCGACAACGGGGACGCCCCGATCACCGAGTACGGCGAGCCGGCCTCGGTGCCGCCGGCCAACGGGATCCCGGAGGTGCAGCCGGCGACCGGCTGACACCACCCCACCGACGGGGCGGTCCCGCGACATCGGCGTCGCGGGGCCGCCCCTTCGCCGTTCGGCGGAGCGCCGGGGGCGGTCGGCGGCGACCCGACACCGATCGACCAGTACGGCGGGGTGGCCCGCGAGCCCTGACCGGCCCCGCTCCGGTCGTGGCGGGTCCGGCCGGATCAGGGCCGTTCGGCGTGCTCGGCCTCCGCGGCCAGCGCGATGGCCGCGCCGCGCGGCACCACCACCACCGGCACCGGCGAGTGCCGGACGATCTTCGACGAGCGGGATCCGATGAACACCCTGGCCAGCGGCCCGGCCGGGCTGGAGCCGACCGCGAGCAGGCTGCAGCCGGGCCACTCGACGTCCTCCAGCGCCTCCTCCCACCCGACGCCGAAGCCGATCACCGGCTCGGCCACGGCTGGCGGCGAGGCCAGCGCCGTGACCTCGTCGAGCACCGCCTGCTGGGCGCGGCGCACGTTCCCGGCCCACTCGTCGAGGACCGCGTCCTCGGCCCGGGAGCCGATGCCGGCGGTCAGCGGGGTGCGCGGCCGGACGGCGAACGAGGCGACCCGCAGCTCGGCCCCGATCCGGGCGGCCACGCCGGCGGTGGCCAGCACCACGTCCTCGTCGCCCTCCGCGGCCCCGAACGCCGCGGTCACCTGCCGCAGCCGGGAGTCGGGGCGGCAGCGGAAGCCGCGGGTGGCCAGCGCGACCGGGACCGGGGAGGTGTGCAGCAGCCGGTCGGCCACGCTGCCGAAGGCGACCCGGCCGAGCATCCCGGAGACCGACGAGCCGAGCGCGATCAGGCTGGCACCGCGCTGCTCGGCCACCTCCAGCAGCCCGACCGAGGTCGATCGGGCGCGGACCAGGACGTACTCGGCCCGCACCCCGGGCGGGCCGAACGCGCGGGCCCGGTCCAGCGCCTGCTCGGCGTCGCGGTCGAGGTAGTCCTGGTACTCGGCGTCGACCCGGCCCATCCCGGGCGGCCACGGCGGCGGGACCACCGTGCAGACCACCAGGTCCTCGTCGACCGAGCGGGCGAGCAGGCCGCCGAGGTGCATCGCGGCCGCCGCGCGCTCGTCCCGCGGCAGCCCCACCACCAGGGTCACGACCGGTCCCCGATCTGCGCGTCCGGCTCGCCGAGCCGGGAGTGCCGGATGCCGTAGGCGTAGTACCAGACCAGCACCACGGCCACCCAGATCACGAACACCAGGATGGTGATCGGCCGCAGCCCGATGATGATCCACAGGCAGCCCAGGATGGACAGCACCGGCACCACCGGGTAACCGGGCACCCTGAACCCGCGCGGCAGGTCCGGCTCGGTGCGCCGCAGGATGATCACCCCGACCGACACCACCAGGAACGCCACCAGGGTGCCGATGCTGGTCATCTCGGCCAGGAAGTTGATCGGCAGCAGCCCGGCCAGCAGGGCCACCACCAGTGCCACCGCCAGGGTGTTGTTGACCGGCGTGCGGGTGCGCGCGTTCACCGTGCGGAAGAACCGGGGCAGCATCCCGTCCCGGCCGATGGCGAACAGGATGCGGGTCTGGCCGTAGATCGTCACCAGGGTCACGCTGAAGATCGAGATGATGGCGCCGGCGGCGATCAGGGTGCCCGGCCAGCTGGCCCCGACCACCCGTTCCAGGATGGCCGAGAGCCCCGCCTCCTGCCCCTCGAACTCGGCCGCGGGCTGGGCGGCGACCGCGACGATCGCCACCGCCACGTAGACCGTGGTGACCGTGACCAACGCGATCAGGATGGCCAGCGGCATGGTCCGGCGCGGGTCCTTCACCTCCTCGCCCGCGGTGGACACCGCGTCCAGCCCGATGTAGGCGAAGAAGATGATCCCGGCCGCCCCGGTGATCCCGGTGACCCCGAACGGCGCGAAGTCCGCGAAGTTGTCGGAGTTCCAGCCGGTCGCCCCGACCACCACGAACAGCACCAGCACGGCCAGCTTGATGACCACCATGATCGCGTTCACGCTGGCCGACTCGCTGGCCCCGCGGATCAGCAGCAGCGCGCACAGCACCACCAGCACGACCGCCGGCAGGTTGACGATGCCGCCGCCCTCCGGGGACTGGGACAGCGCCTCGGGGATCTGGAACCCGAACAGGTTGCCCAGCAGTTGGTTGAGGTACTGGCTCCAGCCGACCGCCACCGCCGCCGAGGAGACGCCGTACTCCAGCAGCAGGCAGGCCGCGACGCCCATGGCCGCCACCTCGCCGAGGGTGACGTAGGCGTAGGAGTAGGACGACCCGGAGACCGGGACCGCGCTGGCCAGCTCGGCGTAGCAGACCGCGGTCAGCCCGGCGACCACCCCGGCGATCACGAACGACCAGATCACCCCGGGTCCGGCCACCGGAACGGCCTCGCTGAGCACGAAGAAGATGCCGGTGCCGATGGTCGCCCCGACCCCGATCATGGACAGCTGGAACAGCCCGATCGACCGGGCCAGCTGGCCTCCACCGGAGTCCACACCGGTGTCGGCGGCCATCATCGCGACCGGCTTGCGCCGGAACGACCGCTGCAGGACCGTCGCCACGGGGCCTCCTCCGCTCGGGTCGGGAAAGCGTCCCCGCTGTGATCGGGGAGCGCAACCACAGCCACCGGTGCGCTACTGTCGGCAACCTGCAACGTTGTAATCGCTCAGGAGGCGCCCGTGCCCGGTCCCGTCCCGACCCTCTACGACTGGTGCGGCGGCAGTGCCGCGCTGCACCGGCTGACCGAAGTCTTCTACGACCGGGTGCTGGCCGACCCGGTCCTCGAACCGGTGTTCCGGCACATGGGGCCGCACCACCGCGACCACGTCGCCCGCTGGCTCGGCGAGGTCTTCGGCGGGCCCGCCGACTACACCGACCAGCTCGGCGGCTACCCGGCCATGCTGCGCCACCACCTGGGCCTGCAGATCACCGAGGAGCAGCGCCGCCGGTGGGCGGGCCTGATCGCGCTGTCCGCCGACGACGCCGGGCTGCCCGACGACCCGGAGTTCCGCTCGGCCTTCGTCGCCTACGTCGAGTGGGGCACCCGGATCGCGGTGGCCAACTCCGCCGCGGGCGTCACGCCGCCGGAGAACTACCCGACCCCGCGCTGGGGATGGGGTGAGGCCCCGCCCTACCAGCCCTGACAGTTCCGGCGGGCCCGCGCCCTACCAGCCGGGCCCGTCCGAGCCCTCGCGGCGGGCCTGCAGCAGCGGGGCCTGCAACCGCGCCCACGGCGACAGCGGCCCGCCGGGATCGTGCGCGGCGGCCAGGAACCGGTCCCAGGTCCACCACTCCCAGGCGTCGACCTCGTCCGGATCGGGCCGCGGGTCGCCGTCGACCCGGCAGACGAACACCGGACAGCGCTCGTTCTCCTCGATCCCGCCGGCCGAGGCGCGGTAGGCGAAGTCGGGCAGCACCAGCCGCAGCCCGACCGCGCCCAGGCCCAGCTCGTCGGCCAGCCTGCGGTGCACCGCGTCGGCCAGGTCCTCGCCCGGCGCCGGGTGGCCGCAGCAGGTGTTGGTCCACACCCCGGGGAAGGTGCGCTTGTCGGTCGCCCGGCGGGTCACCAGCAACCGGCCGTCGCGGTCGAAGCCGTAGCAGGAGAAGGCCAGGTGCAGCGGGGTCTCCCGGCCGTGCACCGCGGTCTTGTCCGCGACGCCGATCGGCCGGCCGGCCCCGTCGAGCAGGACCACCTGCTCGGGCGGACGGGTACGGGGAGCAGCGGTCATCCCACGACCCTGGCCGATCCGGCGGTTTCGCGCGCGGCGAACGCCGACCGGACCGGGGAATCCGGTCGCCGACGATGAGTTGACGGGCGGGCGGGGGTCGTACTGCTGACCGGATCACCGCAGGGACGCACCAGGAGGACGCACCGTGGACACCAGCCCGCCGCCCAAGGCGACCCGCCGCGAGTGGATCGGCCTGGCCGTGCTCGCCCTGGCCTGCCTGCTCTACGTCATGGACCTGACGGTCCTGCACCTGGCCGTGCCCGCGCTCAGCGCCGACCTGGCACCCAGCAGCAGCCAGCTGCTGTGGATCATCGACGTGTACGGCTTCATGGTGGCCGGCGCGCTGGTCACCATGGGCACCCTGGGCGACCGGATCGGCCGGCGCCGGCTGCTGATGATCGGCGCGGCGGCGTTCGGGCTGGTGTCGATCCTGGCCGCGTTCTCCACCACCCCGGAGATGCTGATCGTCTCCCGGGCGCTGCTCGGGCTGGCCGGCGCGACCATCGCGCCGTCCACCCTGTCGCTGATCTTCCACATGTTCCGCGACCCGGCCGAGCGCACCCGCGCGGTGAGCGTCTGGATCGGCGCGTTCTCCGCGGGCAGCGCGGTCGGCCCGGTGCTCGGCGGGCTGGTCCTGGAGTTCTTCTGGTGGGGCTCGGTGTTCCTGCTGGCGCTGCCGGTGATGGGCGCGCTGCTGGTGCTGGGCCCGCGGGTGCTGCCCGAGTACCGCGACCCGGACGCCGGCCGGCTCGACCTGGTCAGCGCGGGGATGTCGGTGGTCGCCCTGCTGGCGGTCGTCTACGGGGTCAAGCAGGTCGCCCAGGACGGCGTCGGCGTCGGATCGGCGCTGGCGGTGGCCGGCGGGGTGCTGGTCGGGGTGGCCTGGCTGCGCCGCCAGCGCCGGCTGACCGATCCGATGATCGACGTCAGCCTGTTCCGGATCCGGCAGTTCAACACCGCCCTGGTGGTCAACTTCCTGGCGATCTTCGTGATGATCGGCTACTTCCTGTTCATCGGCCAGTACCTGCAGCTGGTGCTCGGGCTCTCGCCGCTGGAGGCCGGGCTGTGGTCGGTGCCGTCGGCGGCCGG
>DASQMQ010000383.1:0-11736 GCA_035645455.1 Pseudonocardia sp. | reverse complement strand
CCGTAGGTCAGCGTGGTGAGCGGTCGCTCGCCCAGCCCGGCGAGCGCGTACGCCGCACCGACGCCGGCGACCAGCCCGACGACCAGCGCCACGACCACCCACGGCCACACCGCCCGGCGCCGTGGCGGCGGAGCAGGGGCGCGGACGGCGGAGTGCAGCGGCGTCGTGGGCGGGCCGACGTCCGGTGCCGAACCCGGGCCGGGTGCGGCGGGCGCAGCGGTGCCGAGCAGCGCGGTGGCCTGCGGCCCGGTCAGCCGGAGGGCGGGGTTGCGCTGCAGCAGCCCGGCGATCACCGAACCGAGCGGGCCGCGGACCCGGGCCGGTGGGATGTCGGCCTGCAGCACCGCGGCGATCGTCGCGGCGGTGGTGTCGCGGGAGAACGGGCCGCGGCCCTCCACCGCGTGGTAGAGCGTGGCGCCGAGCCCCCACAGGTCCGATGCGGGCGAGGCGTCGGCGCCGTCGAGCTGCTCCGGGGAGAGGTAGCCCGGCGATCCGACGATCAGCCCGGTGCTGGTCAGCCGGGTGTCGTCGGTGGCCTGGGCGATGCCGAAGTCGGTCAGCTTGACCCGCCCGTCCGGGCCCAGCATCACGTTGCCCGGCTTGACGTCGCGGTGCGCGATGCCGGCGTCGTGCGCCGCGCGCAGCGCCGACAGCAGCTGCTGGGCGACCGGGATCGCGGTGCGCTCGTCGAGCGGGCCCTGCGCGGCGACCACGTCGGCCAGCGTGCGGGCCTCGATCAGCTCCATCACGATGTGGTCGACGCCGTTGTCGGTGACGACGTCGTAGACGGTGACGATGCCCGGGTCGCTGAGCCGCCCGGCGGTGCGCGCCTCGCGCAGCAGCCGCTCGCGGAACTGGTTGCGCTGCTCGGCGGGCAGCCCGTCGGCCAGGTGCAGCTCCTTGACCGCCACCTGGCGGCCGATCACCCGGTCCTCGGCCCGCCACACCACGCCCATGCCCCCGCGGCCGAGCTCGCCGAGGACCACGTAGCGCCCGCCGATGACCCGGGTCGGGGTGACCGGGCGGCTCACCGCCAGCCGGCCGTTGCGGGGGTCACCGGGCCGGCCGGTCGGCCACCGGACTGAAGGGTCACCGATTCAGGGTCCCCTAGTTGCAGGTCGTCCCCGGCACCGGGGCCAGGAACTGGTTGGACGCCCAGCGCCCGCCCTCCAGCTGCCGGAAGCCGTCGGTGACGATCGGGGTGCCGTCGACCCGCGAGCCCTGCCGCAGCGCGTCGAGCAGCTCGGCGTTCTGGCTGGGTCCGGCCCGGACGTTCAGCTCCTCGGTGGTCACCTCGAGCACGCACCCGGTCGAGCCGTCCGAGTCGGCCGGGATCAGGTCCGCCCCGCCGCGGTCGATCAGCGCCAGCGTCGCCAGCAGCAACCCGGCCACCACCACGAACGCCCAGCCCTTGAACGTCGCTGACTCCAGCTTCGGGACCTTGTACCTGGCCATCGCTCGCAGCTCCCGGGAGGTGGGGGGTGTGCACCCACGGTAGCGGTTCGCCCCCCACCGGCGCGCCCTTCCGACGGGCGAGCGCGGGTGTGGGCGGACTCGCGGCGCGCCGCGCGGCCGGCACCGGATAGCGTGTCGGACCGGGGAGCCGACCGCTCCGCCGTCCCACAGCACCGAGGCAGCCGGAGCGACGATGAAGGTCATCTACACCTACACGGACGAGGCCCCCGCGCTGGCCACGCACTCCCTCCTGCCGATCGTCGAGGCGTTCGCGGGCAAGGCCGGGGTCGACGTCGAGACCCGCGACATCTCCCTGGCCGGGCGCATCCTGGCCGCGTTCGAGCTGGCTCCCGACGCCCTCGGCGAGCTCGGCGAGCTGGCGAAGACCCCGCAGGCCAACATCATCAAGCTGCCCAACATCAGCGCGTCGATCCCGCAGCTGAAGGCGGCGATCACCGAGCTGCAGGACGCCGGGCACGCGATCCCGGACTACCCCGAGGACCCGCAGACCGACGAGGAGAAGGCCGCCCGCGCCGCGTACGACGCGGTCAAGGGCAGCGCGGTCAACCCGGTGCTGCGCGAGGGCAACTCCGACCGGCGCGCGCCGGCGTCGGTGAAGAACTTCGCCAAGAAGCACCCGCACTCGATGGGCGCCTGGTCGAAGGACTCCGCGTCGCACGTGTCGACCATGGACGAGGGCGACTTCCGGCACTCCGAGACCTCGGTGACCCTGGCCGCGGCGGACACGCTGCGCATCGAGCACGTCGCCGCGGACGGCACGGTGACCGCGCTCAAGGAGTCGCTGCCGGTGACGGCCGGCGAGATCGTCGACGCCGCGGTGATGCGCCGCGACGCGCTGCGCGCGTTCCTGGCCGAGCAGGTGGCCGACGCCAAGGCCAAGGGCGTGCTGTTCTCGGTGCACCTCAAGGCCACCATGATGAAGGTGTCCGACCCGATCCTGTTCGGGCACGCCGTGCAGACCTACTTCGCCGACGTCTTCGCGCAGTACGGCGAGGACCTGCGGTCCGTCGGCGCCGACCCGGACGACGGGCTGGCCAGCGTGCTCACCGCGCTCGGCAAGCTGCCCGCCGACAAGCGCGCGGCCATCGAGCAGGCCATCACCGCGACCTACGAGTCCGGCCCCGGCCTGGCCATGGTCGACTCCGACCGCGGCATCACCAACCTGCACGTGCCCAGCGATGTGATCATCGACGCCTCGATGCCGGCGGCGATCCGCACGTCCGGGCAGATGTGGAACGCCGCCGGCGAGCTGCAGGACACCAAGTACGTCATCCCGGACTCGTCCTACGCCGCGCTCTACGCCGAGACCCTGGACTTCTGCCGCGAGCACGGCGCGTTCGACCCGACGACCATGGGCACCACACCCAACGTCGGGCTGATGGCGCAGAAGGCCGAGGAGTACGGCAGCCACGACAAGACCTTCGAGATCGCCGCCGCGGGCACCGTCCGGGTGGTCGACGGCTCCGGCACCACGCTGCTGGAGCACGAGGTCGGCGCGGGCGACGTGTGGCGGGCCTGCCAGACCAAGGACGCCCCGATCCGCAACTGGGTGGAGCTGGCCGTGTCCCGCGCCCGGGCCACCGGCGCGCCCGCGGTGTTCTGGCTGGACGAGACCCGCGGGCACGACGCCGAGGTGCTCAAGAAGGTCCGCGCGCAGCTCGACGAGCTGGACACCGACGGGCTGACCATCGAGATCCTGCCGGTCGCCGAGGCCACCCGGTACACCCTGGAGCGGGCCAGGGCCGGCGAGGACACCATCTCGGTCACCGGCAACGTGCTGCGCGACTACCTCACCGACCTGTTCCCGATCATGGAGCTGGGCACCAGCGCCAAGATGCTGTCGATCGTCCCGCTGATGAACGGCGGCGGGCTGTTCGAGACCGGGGCCGGCGGGTCGGCGCCCAAGCACGTCCAGCAGCTGGTCAAGGAGAACCACCTGCGCTGGGACTCGCTCGGGGAGTTCCTGGCGCTGGCGGTGTCGCTGGAGTTCCTGGCCGACGCCGACGGCAACACCCGGGCCGGGCTGCTCGGCAAGGCCCTGGACGAGGCCACCGGCACCCTGCTGGAGACCGGCAAGTCGCCCTCGCGCCGCGCCGGTGAGCTGGACAACCGGGGCAGCCACTTCTACCTGGCCCTGTACTGGGCGCAGGCGCTGGCCCGGCAGACCGAGGACGCCGAGCTGGCCGCCGCGTTCGCGCCGCTGGCCGAGCGGCTGGCCGCGGACGAGGAGACCATCGTCGGCGAGCTGAACGGCGTCCAGGGGAAGCCGGTCGACCTCGGTGGCTACTACCACGTGGACAAGGCCAGGGCCGACGAGGTCATGCGCCCCAGCGCCACCTTCACCGCCGCCCTGTCCTCCCTCTGACCCGTCGCCCCGCGCCGCAGGTTCAGGAAGGCCACCTTCCTGACCGCCGGGTTCAGGAAGGCCACCTTCCTGCCCGCACAGTTCCGGAAGGCCACCTTCCTGAACCGGGGCGGTGGGCGCGGGAGCGGAGCGGGTAACTCGGTTGCGCGCGGTCGTAGCGTGGGCAGACGTGCTGTCGGCCTACCTGCTGCTGGTGCGCGCCGGCTTCCGGCGACACAGCACCTACCTCACCGCCAGCCTCGCCGGGCTGTTCACCAACACGGTGTTCGGGCTGCTCAGGGTGGCCGTGCTGCTGGCCGTGGTGGCCCCGACCGGGCAGGCGGCCGGCTACGACGCCGCGGCCACGTCCACGTTCGTCTGGATCGGGCAGGGCCTGCTCGCCGTCGTGCTGCTGTGGGGCGACGGCGACCTGGCCGACCGGGTGCGCACCGGCGACATCGCGATCGACCTGGCCCGGCCGTGGAACCTGCAGGCCGCGCTGCTGGCCGGGGAGATCGGGCGGGCCGGGCACGCGGTGCTGTTCCGGTTCGCCCCGCCGGTGGTGTTCGGCGCGCTGGTGCTGCCGTTCCGCTGGCCCGGGCACCCGGTGACGGTGCTGCTGTTCGCCGGGTCGGTGCTGCTCGCCGTGGTGATCAGCGCGCAGCTGCGGTTCCTGCTCGACCTCACCGCGTTCTGGCTGCTCGACGCCCGCGGCGTGCGCGCGGTCTACAACAGCGCCGGTGGCGCGCTGTCCGGGCTGACCGTCCCGCTGGCCTTCTTCCCGGACGCCGTGCGCGGGCTGCTCTACGCCACCCCGTTCCCGGCGCTGATCCAGACCCCGATCGACGTGTTCACCGAGCGCGGCCCGCTGCCGGCCCTGCTGGCCCACCAGCTGGCCTGGGCGGTGGCGCTGGTCGGGCTCGGGCACCTGGTGCTCGCCCGGGCCACCCGCAAGCTGGTGGTGCAGGGTGGCTGAGCGGGTCTACCGGCGGATCCTGGCCTCCCGGGTGCGCAGCCAGCTGGCCTACCCGGTGTCGTTCGGGCTGGACCTGGCCTCCCAGGCGATCGCCCAGGCCACCGAGCTGGTGGTCATCCTGGTGGTGTTCTCCCAGGTCGGCGCGCTCGGCGGGTTCGCCCGCGACGAGGTCCTGCTGATCTACGCGCTGTCCGGGATCGCGTTCGGGCTGGCCGACATGGCCGTCGGGGAGCTCGACCAGCTGCCCCGCTGGATCCGCACCGGCGAGCTGGACGTGCTGCTCACCCGCCCGCTCGGCACGCTGGCCCAGCTCACCACCAGCGACCTGCAGCTGCGCCGGCTGGGCCGCACCCTGGTCGCGCTGATCGTGCTGGGCATCGTCCTGGCCGGGGCGGACATCGCCGCCACCCCGCTGAACGTCGGACTGCTGGTGCTCACCCCGCTGGTCGGCACGGTGATCATCAGCGCGATCTGGGTGGCGACCTGCTCGGTGTCGTTCTGGGTGATCGAGGGCCGGGAGCTGGCCAACGCGTTCACCTACGGGTCCTCGCTGACCACCGCCTACCCGATCACGGTGTTCGGGCCGTGGCTGCGCCGGCTGCTGTGCTTCGCCGTCCCGGCCGCGTTCGTCGCCTACTTCCCCGTGCTCGCGCTGCTCGACCGGCCCGACCCGCTCGGGCTGCCGCACTGGCTGCGCTACGCCGCCCCGCTGGTCGCCGTGATCGCGGTCGGGGTGGCCGCACTCGTCTGGCGCACCGCCGTCCGCCACTACCAGGGAGCCGGATCATGATCGTGGACGCGCGGGGGCTGAGCCGGGAGTTCCGCATCGGGCGGTTCGGACGGCGGCGCACGGTCGTCGCCGTGGACGGGATCGACCTGGCCATCGAGCCGGGCGAGGCGGTCGGGTTCCTCGGTCCGAACGGCGCCGGCAAGTCCACGACGATCAAGATGCTGACCGGGATCCTGGTGCCCACGGCCGGCGACCTGCGGGTCTGCGGGCTGGACCCGGTGCGCCGCCGCCGGGAACTGGCGCGGCGCCTCGGCGTGGTGTTCGGGCAGCGCAGCCAGCTGTGGTGGGACCTGCCGCTGCAGGAGAGCTTCACCCTGCTGCGCGCGATCCACCGGGTGGACGCCGCCACCCACCGGGCCCGCCTGGACCGCTGCGTCGACGTGCTCGGCCTGGGCGGGTTCCTGGACGTCCCGGTGCGCCAGCTCTCGCTCGGGCAGCGGATGCGCGGTGAGGTCACCGCGGCCCTGCTGCACGCCCCCGGCCTGCTGGTGCTCGACGAGCCGACCGTCGGGCTGGACCTGGTCAGCAAGGAGCGGCTGCGGGCCTTCCTGACCGACGCCAACGCCACCGACGGGATGACCGTGCTGCTCACCACGCACGACCTGGCCGACGTCGAGCGGCTGTGCCGGCGGGTGGTGGTGATCGACCACGGCACGGTGGTCGCCGACGACACCCTGGCCGCGCTCAGGGCGACCTTCGGCGGGGCCCGGGAGCTGGTCGTGGAGCTGGCCGCCCCGGCCGCCGCGCTGACCGGGCTGCCCGGGGTGCGCACGGTCGCCGTGGAGGCCGACGGCCTGCGCCAGCGGCTGGCCTTCTCCCCCACCGACACCACCGCCGCCGCCCTGGTGGCCGCCGTCGCCGCCGTCACCGACCTGCGCGACGTGACGGTCGTCGAACCGTCCATCGACGACGTCATCCGCACCGTCTACGCCGCCCGCCCCACCCCGGCCCCGGTTCAGGAAAGCCACGATGCTGCCCGCTGAGGGCTGGAACGTGGCTTTCCTGAACCCGGGCAGTGGGCGTCAGGCGGGTCCGGAGGCGGCGACGCCGGGAATGGCGCCGCCGCGGAAGGCGTCGACGAACAGGGCGTGGTCGGCGCGGACCCGGGCGGCGTAGGCGTGCGCGAACTCCACCACCCAGTCGGCGAAGGCCTCGTCGCGGTCGCCGATGCTGCGGGCGATGGCGTCCTCGCTCTGGAACGGGACGATCGAGTGGTCGGCCTCGGAGTCGGCCACGCTGTGCACCTTCGCGGTGGCCCGGCCCAGGTAGTCGACCACCGGGCCGATCTCGGACGGCTCGGTGAGCTCCCGCCAGTCCAGGTCGGCCTGGTACGGGGACACCTCGCTGACCACGAACCCGACGCCGTCCAGGTCGGTCCAGCCCAGCAGCGGGTCGGCGTGGGCCTGCAGGGCGCGCTGGGAGATCGCGGTGCGGTGGCCGTGGTGGTGGAACGAGCCGGCGATGGCCGGGTCGGTGACCACCCGGGACGGCGCCGCGACGTTGCCCTGCTTCATCGACAGCACCACGTCGTTGTCCAGCGCCTCGTTGACCCCCTCGATCAACACGTTGTACGCCGGCAGCCCGGCGCTGCCGATGCCGAACCCGGACCGGCCGGCGATGTCCTTGACCCCGTAGGTGACGCCGCGGTACCGCTTGCCCTCCGGGATCGTCCCCAGGTAGCGCTCGAACGCCTCGAGCACGGCGGTCCGCTCGCCGTCCGCCAGCCGGCGCAGCCCGGGGACCTCGCGCAGCCGACGCTCGAACCCCTCGGTCTCGGTGATCCGGTCCAGCAGGCCCACCCGGGTGCTCAGCCGGGCCATCTGCAGCACCTGGTGCAGCGCGCCGTCGGTGGTGCCCAGCCGCAGCGAGAAGCTGCGGTCGTCGTCGCGCTCGACGAACCGGTGCACCTGCCCGACGTAGGCGCGCACGTAGCGGCGCACCAGCGCACCGATGTCGTCGTCGGAGATCGCCTTGCTCCAGCCCAGCAGCGCCAGGCTGGCCGCGAACCGGGTGATGTCCCAGGTGAAGTGGCCGACGTAGGCCTCGTCGAAGTCGTTGACGTCGAAGATCAGCGCGCCGCCGCCGTCCATGTAGGTGCCGAAGTTCTCGGCGTGCAGGTCGCCCTGGATCCAGACCCGGCTGGTCCGCTCGTCGACCCACGGGTCGTCGCGCTGCGCGACGTCGGCGTAGAACAGGCAGGCGCTGCCCCGGTAGAACGCGAACGGGTCGGCCGCCATCTTGCGGAACTTGGTGCGGAACGCGGCGGGGTCGGCGGCCATCAGGTCGGCGAACGCCGCCACCAGGGTGTCGACGATGGTCGCGGAGCGATCGGTCATGCGCCCGATACTGCTCCTACGGGGCCAGCAGCAGCGGACCGAGATCGGACGAGGCGCGGACGATGGTCAGCGCGAGCGTGAGCATGGCCCCGCCGAACGCGCAGTAGCACAGCACGTCGACCGGTCGGCTGCGGATCGCGAGCAGGCCCACCCGGTCGGGCGGGAGCAGCACCCGCAGCAGCGCGGCCAGCAGCAGCGCGCCGCCGAGCAGCGCCGCGCCCTCCCGCCAGTGCTGGGTGAGCGTGCGGACCAGGCCGACGGCCACCACGGCGAACACCAGCGCCAGCGGTGCGTGCACCGGGAGCCGCGAGCGCAGGCCGGCCATCACAGGCCCGCGGCGGCCCGCTCGGCGGCCTCGACCACGTTGCTGAGCAGCATCGCCCGGGTCATCGGTCCGACGCCGCCGGGCATCGGTGCCAGCAGGCCGGCGACCTCGGCGACGTCGGGCGCCACGTCGCCGCGCAGGCCCTCGTCGGTGCGGCTGACGCCGACGTCGAGCACGGTGGCGCCGGGGCGGACCAGGTCGGCGGTGATCAGCCCGCGGACCCCGGCCGCGGCCACGACCACGTCGGCCCGGCGCACCTCGGCGGCCAGGTCGCGGGTGCCGGTGTGGCAGAGGGTGACGGTGGCGTTCTCCGACCGGCGGGTGAGCAGCAGTCCGAGCGGACGGCCGACGGTGATCCCGCGGCCGATCACGGCGACCCGGGCGCCGGCCAGCTCGACGTCGTAGCGCCGGCACAGCTCGACGATGCCGCGCGGGGTGCACGGCAGCGGGCCGGGCTCGCCGAGCACCAGCCGGCCCAGGTTCACCGGGTGCAGGCCGTCGGCGTCCTTGGCCGGGTCGACGCGCTCCAGCGCGGCCCCGGCGTCCAGCCCGGACGGCAGCGGCAGCTGGACGATGAACCCGGTGCACGCCGGGTCGGCGTTCAGCTCGTCGATGACGGCCTCGACGTCGGTCTGGGTCGCCGACGCCGGCAGCTCGCGCTGCAGCGAGGTGATGCCGACCTTGGCGCAGTCGCGGTGCTTGCCCCGGACGTAGGAGTGCGAGCCGGGGTCGTCGCCGACCAGCACCGTGCCCAGCCCCGGGGTCACCCCGGCGGCCTGCAGCTTCTCCACCCGCCCGGCCAGCTCCCGCAGGATGTCCTCCAGCGTGGCCTTGCCGTCCATCAGGGTCGCCGTCACCGGTCCATCCTCCCAGAAACCCCGCGCCGCCCGGGACGGACGTTCAGCCGGGCAGGGTCCGGGTGATCTGGTCGACCCGGCTGAGCCGGCCGTCGGGGGCGAGGGTGCCGAGCAGGTGGGTGTCGATCTCCACCTGGGTAGGGCCGAGGCGAGAACGCCGCCCGCCCGACCCGCCCCGTCCGGGACGCTCCCGCGCCGAGCGGGCGGCGCACCGCCCCGTGCCCGCCCGGGAGAGCGCCGCTCACCGGGCGGTGGGGTCTAGCGGAAGTCCCGGGACTTCACCGGGACCGCCAGCGGCAGCCGCTGCAGCCGGTCGGCCACCAGGTTGAGCACCCCCTCCGGGCTGCGCTCCAGCCGGCCGCGCACCAGCAGCGCCGCGCTGCCCACCGCCACCGTGCGGTAGCGCGCCCACAGCCCCTCCGAGCAGGTGACGTTGAGCATCCCGCTCTCGTCCTCCAGGTTCACGAAGGTGACCCCGGCCGCGGTGGCCGGGCGCTGCCGGTGCGTCACCAGCCCGCCGACCAGCACCCGGGGCGGGACCTGCTCCGGGTCGCCGGGGCGCAGGCCGCGCCCGACGGCGTCCAGCCGGTCGATCCGGATCGCGCCCAGCGCGTCGAGCCGCTCGCGCAGGTGCTGCACGGGGTGGCTGTCCGGGGAGACACCGGTGGCCCACACGTCGGCCACGGTGATCTCGGCGTCGGTCAGCCCGGGCAGCGGCGGCGCGGCCAGCCCGACCGCCGAGCCCGGCAGCTGGTCCGGGCGCACCGCGGCCACCACCCCGGCCGCCCACAGCGCCGCGCGCCGATCGATGCCGAAGCAGCCGAACGCGCCCGCGGTGGCCAGCGCCTCGGCCTGCGGCACGGTCAGCCGGACCCGGCGGGCCAGGTCGGCCAGGTCGGCGTAGGGGCCGTCGCGGTCGCGCTCGGCGTCGATCCGCTCGGCGACCTCCAGCCCGATCCGGCGCACCTCGGCCAGCCCCAGCCGGATCGCCCGCCCACCGGCGCTGCGCGGGTCGGGCTGCAGCACGGCCTCGGCCCGGCCGTGGTTGACGTCCGCCCCGCGGACCAGCACCCCGTGCCGGCGGGCGTCGGCCACCAGCGACTGCGGCGAGTAGAAGCCCATCGGCTGGGAGTTCAGCAGCGCCGCGCAGAACGCCGCCGGGTGGTACAGCTTGAACCAGGCGCTGTAGTAGACCAGCGAGGCGAAGCTGATCGCGTGGCTCTCCGGGAAGCCGAAGTTGGCGAAGGCCAGCATCTTGCCGAAGATCCCCTCGGCGACCTCGCCGGAGATCCCGTTGGCCGCCATCCCGGCGAAGAACCGCTCGCGCAGCCGCTCCATCTTCTCCGTGGACCGCTTGGACCCCATCGCGCGGCGCAGCTCGTCGGCGTCGCCGGCGGAGAACCCGGCCACGTCGACCGCGATCTGCATCAGCTGCTCCTGGAACAGCGGCACGCCCAGGGTCTTCTCCAGGGCGTTGCGCAGCAGCGGGTGGTCGTAGGTCGGGTCCTCCAGGCCGTTGCGCCGGCGGATGTAGGGGTGCACCGAGCCGCCCTGGATCGGGCCCGGCCGGATCAGCGCGACCTCGACCACCAGGTCGTAGAACACCCGCGGCTTGAGCCGGGGCAGCGTGGCCATCTGCGCCCGCGACTCCACCTGGAACACCCCGACCGAGTCCGCCCGGCACAGCATCGCGTAGACGGCGTCGTCGACCGGCTGCAGCTCGAACAGCTCGACCCGGCGGCCGTGGTGCTCGGCCACCAGGTCGATCATCAGGTGCAGCGCGGTGAGCATGCCCAGCCCGAGCAGGTCGAACTTGACCAGCCCGGCCGCGGCGCAGTCGTCCTTGTCCCACTGCACCACCGAGCGGCCCGCCATCCGGGCCCACTCCACCGGCACCACCTCCGACACCGGACGGTCGCAGATGACCATGCCGCCGGAGTGGATGCCCAGGTGGCGGGGAAAGCCGAGCAGCTCGTCGGCCAGCTCGACGACCCGGGCCGGCAGACCGGCCGGCAGCGGCCCGTCGGCCAGCCCGGACCAGCGCTCGATCCGCTTGCTCCAGGCGTCCTGCTGGCCCGGGGAGAAGCCGAGCGCCTTGGCGGTGTCGCGGACCGCGGACCGCGGTCGGTAGGTGATCACGTTGGCCACCTGGGCCGCGCAGCCGCGCCCGTAGGTCCGGTAGACGTGCTGGATCACCTCCTCCCGGCGGCCGGACTCGATGTCCAGGTCGATGTCGGGGTAGCCCTCCCGGGCCGGGGACAGGAACCGCTCGAACAGCAGGCCCATGTTCACCGCGTCGACGTTGGTGATGCCCAGCGCGTAGCAGACCGCGGAGTTGGCCGCCGACCCCCGGCCCTGGCAGAGGATGTCCGCGCGCCGGCAGAACTCCACGATGTCGTGCACGATCAGGAAGTAGCCGGGGAAGTTCTTGTCCTCGATGATCTTCAGCTCGCGCTCGACGGCGTGCACCGCGGCCGGGTACTCGGCGTGGCTGCCGTAGCGGCGCATCACCCCGCGCCGGGTGAGCTCGCGCAGCCAGCTCGCCTCGGTGTGGCCCGGTGGCACCGGGAACGGCGGCAGGTCCGGCGCGACCAGGTCGAGGGAGAACGCGCAGGCCCGGCCGAGCTCGGCC
>DASQMQ010000382.1:0-2681 GCA_035645455.1 Pseudonocardia sp. | reverse complement strand
CCGGCCAGGTCCTCGCCGGGGATGGCGAGGTCGCGGTCGCGCGAGCTGCCGGTGGCGTGCACGACGGCGTGGAAGTGCTCGCGCAGCACCTCCAGCGGCACCCCGCCGGCGCCGATCCGGACGCCGCCGAGGAACTCCACCTCGGCCGGGTCGAACGGGCGCTGCAGCACCCGGATCACCGACTTCATCTTCACGTGGTCGGGCGCCACCCCGTAGCGGACCAGCCCGTAGGGCGCGGGCAGCCGGTCGAGCACCTCCACGCTGACCGGCTCGCCGGAGGCGAGCAGCGCGGCCGCGGCGTACAGGCCCGACGGCCCGGCGCCGATCACCGCGATGCGTGCTGTCGCCCCGTGGCCGCCGGGGTCGCCGGTGTTCGGGTGGCCGAGCGCGCCGGGCGCGTCGCCGTCGTGCATGTGCCGTCCTCCTCGTCGCGGCCGTTCGGGTCCGGCCGCCCTCGGTGTCCGCCCTCGGTGTCCGCGCTGCGGGCCGCGTGGTGGGTCGCGTGGTGGGTCGCGGGTGGCGCCAGGTCAGGGTCCGCCGTCGGCGGCGACCGCGTCGAGCGGGGCGAACCGGGCGGCCCGCCCCTCCAGGAACGACCGCACGCCCTCCCGCATGTCCGCCGAGCCGATGAAGTCGTCCATGTGCTCGAACGAGCGGCGCAGGGCCTCGTCGAACGTCGAGTCGGCGGCGTCCAGGACCTGGCCGGTGATCACCGCCATGGCCCGCGGGCTGCAGTTGCGAGCCAGGTCGCGGGCGTAGTCGCGGGCCGCGCCCAGCAGGTCGACCGCCGGCACGACCCGGCTGACCAGCCCCAGCTCGCGGGCCTCGGCGGCGTCGAAGGTGCGCGCCGAGAGCAGCAGGTCCAGCGCCCGCTCCTGGCCGATCAGCCGGGTCAGCGTCCAGGCGACGCCGTACTCGGCGATCAGGCCGCGGCGGGCGAAGGAGGTGGCGAAGCGGGCGGTGTCGGCGGCGAACCGGACGTGGCAGAACAGCGCCTGCACCAGCCCGACGCCCGCGCAACCACCGTTGATCGCGGCGATCAGCGGCTTGGGGAACCGGCGCGGCACGTCCACCGGCTGGTACTGCAGCCGGGCACCCTCCTCGCCCAGTCCGGCCAGCCGCTGCAGGTCCGCCCCGGGGCAGAACGTGCGCCCGGCCCCGGTGACCACCACCGCCCGGACGGCGCGATCGGCGGCCGCGTCGGCGAGCCGGGCGTAGTAGGCCGTGGCGATGTCCTCCGACCAGCCGTTGCGGCGCTCCGGGCGGTTGAAGGTCAGGGTGAGGACCCCGTCGTCGTCCCGGTCGGCCAGAACCGCGTCCACGTACCGCTCCCGTCGTCGGGGCTGCGCCTGTACCCCACCCTACGACGCCGACCACCCGGACGGCCGCCCCCGAACCGACCAGGCGTCACGCTGCGGCGAGCGTCGGGGCCCGGCGTTCCGCCGGACGGGCGCGCCGATCTCGGCGACTAGTCTGCGCAGCCGTGGACACCGCAGGTCAGAATCTCTTCGGCAAGCGGGTACTGGTCGAGCTCTCGCACGCGATCGAGCAGTTCGCGCTGGCGGCCCGGCCCGGCGACCCGCTGGTCGTGGTGGCGCTGTTCCAGCGGGCGTCCTACTTCGAGCCCGCGGCCACCATGTACCGCGACATCGCCGCCCGCGGCGCGGTCACCGTCGTCGGCCTGGCCGAGGAGGGGCCGCCGCGGCTGCCGGCCGGGGTGCGCCACGCCCTGTTCCCGGCCACCGACGAACTGGCCCGCGAGTGGAGCGTCACGGTGCTCGGCCCGCGCGGCGGCGCCACCCTGGTGGCCACCGACCTGGAGTCGGTGGACCCGGCCGCGGAGACCCTGGAGGCCGGCCGGCGGTTCCGGGCCGGCTGGTCGTTCCGGCGGGCCGACGCCTACGGCGAGGTGCTGCGGCTGCGCACCCGGCTGCGGCTGCCCGCCGAGGTCGTCGACGAGATCGACGCGGTGCTGCGCGCCGTGCTGACCGAGCCCGAACCCGTCCACCAGGACTGGTGGGGAGGGCCGATGCGGTTCCTGGCCGGCCGGGCCGCGATCGCGGTCGCCGAGCGGGACCGGTCCGCCGCCGCCCTGGCCACCGCGCTGGGCGACGGCACCGACCGCGACCCGCGCACCGGGCTGCACACCGAGCGCTTCCTGCAGCGCTGGACGGCCGGGCTGGGCGGCTCGCTGCCGGTCGGTCTGGCGCTGCTGCGGGTCAGCGGGCTGGACCGGCTGGGCGCGCAGTTCGGGCTGCGCGCCGAGATCGACGCCCTGAGCGGGGTGACCTCGTGCGTGCAGGACCTGCTCGGCGAGGGCGAGCGGCTGGTCCGGCTGGACGGCGAGGACTTCCTGGCCGTGCTGCCGTCCTGGTCGCCGGAGCGGGTGCTGCGGTTCTGCGAGGAGGCCTGCGCCGGGATCGGCCGGCTGGACCAGGTCTACCCGTTCGTCACGCTGCCGGTCGCCGCCGCGGCCACGGTGACCCGGAGCCGACCGCTGCCGCTGGACGAGCTGCGCGCGCAGGTCGGGCGGGAGGACGTGCCGGCCGAGCCGGACCCGGTCACCACCGGCTAACCGGCCTGCGACGCCCCGGCCCACGACATGCGCCCGTCGCCCTCGATCGGGATGGCCGGACCTCCGGTGACCGACGGCTGGAACGTCGCCTCACCGAAACCGCGGA
>DASQMQ010000381.1:0-9272 GCA_035645455.1 Pseudonocardia sp. | reverse complement strand
GGGCGGTCCCGGCACCGACCATCCGGCCACGGACTGGTGATCGGGGACCGGTTGAACGCGCCCGATCCCGTCGCGGTGCTCCGGGCCGTCTGCGCCGACGGTGAACGCCGCGCCCACGGCGCGGAGCTGCGGGCCGAGCTCGCGGGCATCGGCCGACAGCTCGACCGGCCGTTGCAGCTCGCGGTGGCCGGCGCGGTCGGGGTCGGCAAGTCCACGTTGATCAACGCGATCCTGCGGCGGCCGCTCGCGCCCGTCGACGCGGGGGAGTGCACGCGCCTGGTCACCTGGTACGAGTTCGGCCCCCGCGAGCACGTGCTCGTCGAGTGCGCCGACGGCACGGCGTGCGAGCTCGGCCTCGTGGCGGGCCGGGTGCCGGTCGAGCTCGGCGTTGCGGTGGAGCACGTGGTACGGCTGCGGGTCCGGTTGCCGGACCCGTGGCTGCGCGCGGTGACCGTGATCGACACGCCGGGGATGGACACCGTCTCCGCGGACAACGAGGAGCGCACCCGGCGGCTGCTGTTCGGCGACTCGGCCGCGGTGCACGCGCAGGTCCTGCTCTACGTGCTGCGCTACGTGCAGCAGTTCGACGCCGAGGTGCTGGCCGAGCTGCGCGCCCTGTCGAGGGCCTGCGGCCTGAGCGCCGCCACCACCGCGGCGGTGCTCACCCAGGTGGACCGGCGGGGCGACGAGGCCGACCCGTGGCCCACCGCCCGCCGGCTCGCCCGCCGGGCCGCCGCCGACCTGGGCGCACTCGTGCTCGACGTGCTCCCGGTGGTGGGGCTGCTCGCGGAGACCGCGCGGGGGCGGCTCCTCGGCCCCGCGGAGTTGCAGGCGCTGCGGGAGCTCGCCGCGCTGGAACCCGCCGAGCTCGAGGACCTCCTGCTCGACGTCGAGGAGTTCACCGGCGAGGAGGCGTTCGGTCCGGTCGCGCCGCCCGTCCGCCGCACCCTCGTGGCCCGCCTCCACCGCTACGGCCTGCGGGAGGCTGTCGCCCACCTGCGCCGGCACCCCGACTGCTCGGCCGACGAGCTGCACCACCGGCTGGCCGGGCGCTCGGGCTTCGGGTCGGACGACCCGGTCGGCGACCCGACCGCGACCTGGCGGGTGACCCCGGACGACCCCGAGCTCGTCCAGACGCTCGCCGAGGTGCTCGACCGCCTCACCCGCCACGCCGGGCGGCTCAAGGCCATCGCCGCGGTCCGGCGGCTCGGTCGGCTGAGCGGCGGGCCCGCCGACCACGCGCTGCTGGCCGGGATCCGCGCGGCCGTCGACGGGAGCCGACCGTTCGACGGGGGCCTGCGGTCACTGCGGGTCCTGGCCGCGTGCGCGGCCGTCGGGCAGGGTCAGCTCCGGCTCGACGAGTCGATGACCGCCGAGCTGATCACGTTGGCCCGGCGGGACGAACCGGCCGCTCAACTCGGGCTCCCGCCGACCGCCGGTCCGGAGGACGTCCGCGCCGCCGCGGTGGCCGCGTCGCGGCGCTGGCGCCGTACCGCGCAGGTCGCCGGTCCGACCGTCGGCGGGCAGCGGGCGCGCGACGTGCTGGGCGTGCTGGAGGAGATCGCCGCTGCGCACACCCCGCCGCCCTCGCCCCGGTGGTCGGCCCCGGGCGGTCCGCGGCAGCCGGGCACCCCGCCGATCCGGCCGGCGGACCCCGTCGCGGCCGGGTCGCCGCTGGATCGCACCGCGTTGCAACGGCTGCTCGACTCGCCCCTGCTCGCACCCCCGGAACGGGCCGCGATCGCCGTGCTGCGAGACGCGCGCGGGCCGCGGGCGGCGACCGGTGCCCCGCCGGGCGCCTCCCGGGCCGAGGTCGCCCTCGCCGCGGCCGAGCTCGCCGCCCGGTTCCGGGCCCTGCTGCACCGGCCGCTGCCGGAGCCGGAGCGACGCACCGTGCAGGCCGTGTGCGACACGATGGAGTCCGTCGCGCACGGGCTGCGAGCCGGCGGCCAGGAGCAGCGGTGAGCCCGGCTGCCCCGGTCGTCGGGCGCGTGCTGAAGCTCGCGAACGAGGTGCACGGCCTGGCCCGGACCGCGGGCCGGACCGACGTCCAGGAGGCGCTCGCGGAACAGGCCGCCCGGTGGACCGACGCCGCGACGACGGTCGTGCTCGCCGGCGCGCAGAAGCGGGGGAAGAGCAGGCTGCTCAACGCCCTGGTGGCCCGGCCGGACCTGCTGCCGGTCGACGCCGACATCGCCACCACCACCCAGATCACCCTGCGCCACGGCGGGGCGCCGCAGGTCGTGGTGCACCGAACCGTCACCGGACCCGACGGATCCGCCCGCACCGCGGCGAGCGAGATCGAACCCGGACAGCTCGCGGCGTTCGCGTCCGTGGCCGGCGATCCCCGGGTGCTGCGGGAGGTCACCGGCGTCGAGGTGGTGCTCGACGAGCCCCTGCTCGACGGTCTGCGCCTCGTCGACACGCCGGGCGTCGACGGCCTGACCCTGGGGCACCGGCACGCCACGGCGGCCGCGCTGCGCCGGGCCGACGCCCTGCTCTTCGCGGTGAGCGCTCAGGACCAGCCCATCCTCCGGCACGAGCTGGAGTTCCTCGCCGAGGCCGCGGCCCGCGTCCCCACCGTCGCCTTCGTGTTCACCAAGGTGGAGGACTCGGCGTCCGGCCGGGCGCTGCTGGCCGAGAACCGTGCTCGTCTCGCCCGTTTCGCCGGTCCGCAGGGCGCCGGGCTGGAACCGGGCGTCGGCGGGCGGCTGCTCGAGGCGCCGTGGCTGCCGGTGAGCGCCAAGCTCGGCGAGGCCGCGTCGTCGCTCGCGGCGGCCGGGCACCTCGATCGGGCCAGGGCCCGCCTCGAACGCAGCGGCCTGCCCGCGCTGCGAGCCCACCTGCGGGGGATCGTCGACCGGCGTGACCTGGTGCGGGCCGCAGGGGTGCTCGCCGTCACCCGCGCGGGTCTGCGCGCCTTGTCCGCGGTGGAGGAGGACCGGGTCGCGGGCGACGCCGGCGAGGACGGGCTGCACGCCCGGCAGGCGGCGGTCGAGGCCGAGCTCGCCGGACTGGCCGCGCTGCGCCGGGAACGCCGCCGGCACGCCCTCGACCACCAGCTGCTCGGTCGGGGGATCGCCAACCGGACCCGCGCCCGGTCGGAGGGGTACCGTCGCACCTACGAGCGGGAGGTCGCCGCGCTGTCGACCCCGGCCGCGGTCGCGCGCTACGCCGAGGGACTGCCCGACAGCCTCGACCGCACGATGACCGCGGCCTGGGACGAGACCGTCGTGGACGTCGAGCGGACCGTCCGCGAGGCGCTGTCCCGCTACCTGGCCGAGATGGGCGCGGACCCCGCCGCGCTCGGCGTCGTGGCCGCGCCCGAGCCGGGGCGGTCCCGGTCCGAGTCGGCGGCGCCCGCGGCCGCGCCCGCGGTCGCGTTCGACGTGATCGGCGAGGGGCTGCCCGCCGCCATGATGGCCGGTGGCGCCGGCTTCATGGCCTACAACGCGCTGGGCCTGGCCGCCGTGGGCATCCCGCTGATCGCCCCGCTGGCGCTGGGCGGGCTGCTCGCCGGGACCCTGGTCGCGCACCGGCGTCGGGTGGCCACCGCCGCTCGTGACCGGGCTGCGCTGACCAAGGCGCTGGGGGACGCGTTCGCCGCCGCGACGAACGAGATGTGCCTGGCCGCGGAGCAGGCGGTCGTGGCCTGGCGGGCGGACGCCGAGGACGCCGTCGACCTCGCTCTCGGCGCTCGGCAGCAGGAGCTCGACGGCCGGCGCAAGGAGCTGGAGGCCGCTGCGGCGCGGGACGCGGCGCAACGGCGCCGGGCGGCGGCCGCCGCGGCCGAGCGGCTGAGCGCGCTCACCGACTGCGCCGAGCGGGCCGAGGCGCTCGACGTCGAGCTCGCGACGGCCCTGCGTGCGGCGACGGGGACGGCTCCGACCCCCAGCGGATGACGCGGTCAGCCCGGTGGGCAGGGGGTCATGTCCGCAGGCGCACCAGCAGGCCCGCCGCCGTCCGGGCGTCTCCGGGAGCCGACTCCGGGACGTGGCGGGCCAGCACGGCGTCGCCGACGCGGCCGACCGGCTCGAGCCACCCGGGCACCGAGGCCACCACCCGCGCGCCGTCGCGGTCGGCGAGCACCAGGTGCGAGCCACCCGCCCCGTCTCCCGCGCCGACCCAGATCCGCTCGCCGTCCACCCGGATCCGCGGTGCCCCGGTGGGCCGGGCCGCCGCGGGCGAGCCGAGCAACGACGGCCAGCGCGCCAGCTCCCGGCGGCGCCCGCCGAGCAGCGCGTGCAACGACAGGCCCCGGCCGGTGCGGGCGTCCTCGACCGCCACGCCGAAGACCTGCCGGCCCGCAGGCACCCACTGCACGGCGCCGCCGGGTGGTCGAGCGAGGAACAGCCGCCGGCCCGTGCCGCTGCGCAGCTCGTCGAAGGCCTCCAGCCCGACGCTGGTGGCGAGCAGCCAGGGACCGCTCCCGGTCGGGCGGAGGACCTGGTGGACCCACGGCGTGGCCGCGCCCCGGGCCCGCTGGTCGACGAGCGGGCTGAAGGTCCCCTCGCCCGCGAGCAACCCGAGGGACTGCCGGGGATCGTCGCGCTGCTCGCGGCGTCCGCGTGTCGATCGGCCGGCGGGCCTGCCGATCACCAGGGCGCACGACCGGCCGTCACCCAGCAGGACCGGCACGCCCGACGTCGGGGCGGTCGGGTCGAGGAACTCCCCGCCGTCGTCGAGGAACAGGTGGACCGCCGGGCCCAGCCGCACCGGCGCGCGCGGCGGGTCGACCGCACCACCGCCCAGCCGGAGCACCTGCACCGACAATTCCCCGAGTTCGCCCCGGGCGCCCGGCGCGGGCCCCACCCCCGTGCGGAGGAGGACCCAGGCCAGGTCCCCGTCCGCGACCAGCAGCGGATTCCCCTCGAGCACGTCCGTCGTCCGGCGCAGGGCCAGACCGGCGTCGAGCGCGTGGCACCGCAGCTCCCCGGCCCGGCGCGCCGCGACGACGACGCCGGCATCGCTCACCGCCCAACCCACCGTCTCGTCGACGGGGACCTCCCGCCCGGTGCGCCCGTCGCCGGCATCACGGCGGGCGACCCGGTGCGGGCGTCCGGGGCCGTCGGGAGCCGACAGCGTGCAGACACCGCCCGCGGCGACCCGCGCGTCGAGCACCGCGTCGGCGAGGACGACGAAGGGCGCCCGCGCACGCCGCCCGGACGCCCGCGGGCCGGTGGGTGGACGCGCGTGCCCGGCCGCGAGGCGTTGCCGGGCCCACCGGGCCGCGCCGAGCGCGACCACGACCTTCGGGTCCTGCCAGGTGCGGACAAGGCCACCGTGGGCCTGCCGCAGGGTCCGCTCGACGAGCGGGATGCGGCTCGCACCGCCGGCGAGGAAGACCCCTCGGAGAGCGCCCCCGGCGACCGCGACGGTCTCGGCGAGCAGCAGGGCGGTCCGTCGGACGTCGGGCTCGATCAGCTCGTCGAGCTCGGCCCGGGTCATCCGGACGTCGGCGTCCGCGCCGGCGACGTACCGGCTCGTCGTGTCGAGGTCGGTCAGCGCCTCCTTCGCGGCGCGGGATTCGGCGAGCAGCTCCGCGGCAGCGGCCAGCCACCGGCGTTCCGGGCTGGTGCGGACCTGCTCCCACCACTCGGGCGAGGCGTGGGCGAGCTGGGCGCCGAAGTGCGCGTACACGAGCCGGTCGAACGCCTCACCGCCGATGTCCGGGTCGCCCCCGGGACGCCCGACGACGTGGAACCCGCTACGACCCGCGGCCAGCACGGCCGTGTCGAAGGTGCCGCCGCCGAGGTCGTACACGGCGAACCGCTCGCCGGCGGTGCCGCCCTCGTGCAGGTAGTGCACCGCGGCGGCCACCGGCTCGGCGAGGAGCGTCACCCCCGAACCGGGCAGCACGCGCGTCGCGGCCTCGGCCAGCTCCGCCCGCTGCCCGTCGGTCCAGGCGACCGGATGGGTGACGACCACCTCGGCCGGGTCTGTCCCGTCGTGCCGGCGGCGGGCCTCGTGGACGAAGAGCGACAGCAGCGCCGCGATGGCGTCCGCAGCTGTCACGGCCTCCCCGCCCAGCAGCATCGGGGCGCGGCCGATGTACAGCTTGGGGTTGCGCTCGGCCCGGTCGGGAGACCGCGCGGCGGCACTGCGGGCGTGCGCACCGGCCAGCAGGCGCCCGTCCTCGTCGAGGAGCACGGTCGACGGGACGCGCCGCTCGCCGCCCACCTCGAGGATCTCCACCCGGTCCCCGACGGCGACTGCACCTGCGCAGTAGCTGGTGCCGATGTCGACGCCGAGTGCCCAGAGTGTCACGAACCCACCTTGCCGTACGAAGCCGAACGGCTCCTCGGGCGATCACACAGCGGTGGGTTCACGCGGCTCGTGCGCAGCCGGGCCACCCGGCGCTACAACCGGGCGATCACGCGCCCGAAGTTCTCCATCGCCGCCTCGAGCACCGTGAAGTAGCTGATGCCGAAGTCCTCGCGGTGTCCCAGCAGCTGCCCGGCGATGTCGCCGGCCGTGCCGATGAGCATGGTGGGCAGCTCGAGAAGCTGGTCAACGCTCAGGCCCGGGCCGTACTTCAGCAGCTCCCGCGCCCCGGCCCGCCGATCGCCGGTCAGCAGGGTCGCCTTCGTCAGCACGTTGAGCTCGAGCTGGTCGGCGCGGGGGCCGGCGGCGGCCCGGACGAACTCCACCCGCTCCCGCAGCGTCGCCGCGTCGACCACGCACATGCGCCCGTGCTCGGGCCGCAGGCGGGCACCGACGAAGCTGACGATCGACGCGTGTTCAGCGGCCAGCCCCAGCACGCGGTCGCCGTGGCCGCCGACGAGCATCGGCGGCCGGGGCGACTGCACCAGCCGGTTGTCCGGCCAGCCGAGGTGCTGCTCCAGCTCGATGATCGTGCGTTCGAGCTTGTCGACCCGGTCGCCGGGGCGACCGATGGGGACACCGGTGCGCGCGAAGTCCGCGGCCACGTACCCGGTGCCCAGCCCGATCTCCAGCCGACCGTCGAGGAACCGGTCCGTGGTCGCGATGTCCCGGGCGAGCAGGGCCGGGTTGTGCAGGCCGGTGTTGACGACGTAGACGCCGATGCGGGGCCGTTCGGTCACCTCCGCGGCCAGCACCACCGACGGGAACGGCGACGGCAGGTCGATGTGGTCGGGCGCCGCGATCACGTCGTAGCCGAGGTCCTCGGCCCGGCGGCACTTCGTCACCCACTCCTGCCGGGAACATCCGGTGGCGATCAGGACCACGCCGAATCGGAACGGTCGCACCGGGGTGGTCACCACGTTCTCCCGCTCCGCCGGTCGCGCATGATCAGACGACGTGGACGTCGGGCACGTACCGGATCCACCGGCCGCCCGCGGCCCGGAACCCCCGCTCGTTGGCCATGATCTCGTCGGCGTGGTTCCACGCGAACAGCACGGCGTAGTCCGGGTAGGGCTCGCGGAACGCCTCCGGCCCGCGCACCGGGATGTGCGAACCGGGGGTGAGCCGACCCTGCTTGGCCGGGGTGGTGTCGCACACGAACGAGATCAGGTCGGGGGTCAGCCCGCAGTAGTTGGCCACGGTCGCGCTCTTGGCCGTCGCGCCGTAGCCGACGACCGTGTGTCCGGCGTCGCGCAACCCGGTCAGCAGGCCGACGAGCTCGCCGCGGATCTGCTCGATCGCGGTCCCGAACCGGTCCAGCGTCGAGGGCTCGGCGAGCGCGCACGCGCCCTCGGCCGCGAGCATGTCGGCGAGGGCGGTCGTCGGTCGTCGCTCGCCGCGCCGGGCGATCGTGTAGCGGACCTCGCCACCGTGCACCGGCAACCGCTCGACATCGACGAGCTCGAAGCCGAACCCGGCCGCCATGGACTGCACCGACCGTGCGGTGAAGAGGTAGAAGTGCTCGTCGTAGATCTGGTCGAACGAGGTGTGCTCGACGATGTCGCCGAGGTAGGGGTCCTCGAACACGAAGACCCCGCCCGGCTCGAGCAGCGCGTCGAGGCCGCGGAAGATCGAGTCGAGGTACGGGATGTGGCAGATGGTGTTGGCCGCGTACACGACGTCGGCCAGGCCCATGGTCGCGGCGATGTCCTTCGCGGAGGACTCCTCGAAGAACTCGGTGCGCACCTGCACCCCCTTCGACCGGGCGACTTCCGCGACCCCACCGGAAGGCTCGACACCGAGGTGCTGCACGCCGGCGTCAGCCACCGTGCGCAGCATGACGCCGTCATTGCACCCGATCTCGACGATGAACGGTCGGGGACCGGTCAGCTCGGTGTCGAGGAACCTGCGTGCCGTCAGCTCGAAGTGCTTGCGCATCGCGGACGAGCCCGACGAGTAGTAGGGGTACGCCGCGTGGAACATCCGTTCCCGGGGCACCTCTTCCACGAGTTGGACCATCGTGCACGACTCGCACGCGCCGACGGCGAGCCTGAAGAAGAACTCCTCGGTCCGGTCGGTGGGTTCGCGGAACGCGTCGGAGAGCGGTTGTCGACCGAAGTCGAAGAACTCGCGCAGAGCACCACCACAGACACGACAAGCTGACATGGTGGGGACCGTAGGTCGGTCGATGTGGGCCGCCAACCCCTATCTGCCGGTGGGGTGCACCCGGTGGCCGATACAGGGGTCGACGACGGCCGGGTGCGACCGGACCCGGCGGCACCGCACGATCCGGCGTCGGGAACCGTGACGGGTGTCATGGGCCGGGCCCGGCATCGGCGCCAATGTGCTCATGACAATCATCCGTATGCGCGGAGGATTTCGCGAAAAGGGCCGTCGACCGTGTTCGTACGCCATTTGCGCTGGTCAAGGGGGTGATGGCGGGGTAACGTCGGACCCGTAGCGGGCACCATGATCGTGCTGAACTGCGGGAGGCGGTCAAGGTCGACGGGGGTAGTAAGTGATCTACGGGCGCGATCGGGAAATGGAAAGTCTCACCAGGATGTTCACCGACTGCGTTCGCGGACACGGCCGTGTCGCTGTGGTCACCGGCGGGGTGGCCAGTGGCAAAACTGCTTTGTTGCGCAACTTCTCCCAGTTCGCCGCCGCTTCCGGCGCGGTGCACCTGGGTGCCAGCGGCCTGTCGGCGGAGCGGGGTGTGCCGTTCGGGGTGATGCGTCAGCTGCTCGGCGCCGCGTCGCTGGGTCCGGACGATTCGGCGCAGTTCGACCGACTGCCGACAGCGGCTCGCGCCGGGGGACCCGAGCAGGAGGGCGACGGGGACGCCGGAGGTCAGCCGCCATCCGCGCTCGGTCGGGACCTGGCCGCCATCCTGATCCGGATCTCCGTTCAGCAGCCGATCGTCATCACGGTGGACGACATCCAGGACG
>DASQMQ010000380.1:0-3603 GCA_035645455.1 Pseudonocardia sp. | reverse complement strand
CACGGCGATCCAGGCCAGCAGCGGGCGTCCGCGCCGGCGCGGAGCGGCGGGCTGCGGGATCACCACGGGTGGCACCGGGCCCCCGGGCCCGTGGCCCGCGGGGGCCGGCGGGTGCTCGACCGGCGCGGGTGCGACCGCTGGACCCGGGGCGGCCACCGGCGTCACGTCGGCCGGGCGCACGACCGTGGTCAGCCGCTCCGAGGCCGGCACCGAGGCGGGTTCCCGCAGCGCGTCGCGGGCGGCGGCGGCCAGCTCCCCGGCCCGGCCGAAGCGCTCCGCGGGCTGCTTCGCCATCCCGCGGGCGACCACCTCGTCCATCGCGGTGGGCACGTCGTCGGCCAGCTCGCTGGGCCGCGGCGGGTCGGTGAACAGGTGCGCGTACATCAGCGAGGGCAGGTCGTCCCCGCGGTAGGGCTGCCGCCCGGTCAGGCACTCGTGCAGCAGGCAGGCCAGCGAGTAGACGTCGGCGCGCCGGTCGATCCCGGTCATCGAGAACCGCTCGGGGGCCATGTAGTCGAGCGTGCCGACGGTGGTGCCGGTGGCGGTCAGCGCGGTGTTCGCGGTGCCGATCGACCGGGCGATGCCGAAGTCGACCACGTAGACGAAGTCGCTCGGGGTGAGCAGCACGTTCGACGGCTTGACGTCGCGGTGGACCAGGCCGTCGTCGTGCGCGGCGTCCAGCGCTTCGGCGATCTGGCCGATCACGTGCACCGCCCTGGCCGGGCTCATCGCCCCGCCGCCCAGCGCCTTGCCCAGGTCGGCCCCGTCGACCAGGCGCATGTCGATGTAGAGCCGGCCGTCGATCTCGCCGAAGTCGTGGATCGGGATGACGTGCGGCTCGCGCAGCCGGGCCGCGACCCGCGACTCGTGCCGGAACCGGCGGGTGTAGGCCTCGTCGCCGCCGAGGACCTCGGGCAGCAGCTTGAGCGCCACCTCGCGTTCGTGCCGGGTGTCCTGGGCCCGGTAGACCTCGCCCATGCCACCCGTGCCCAGCAGAGCCTGGAGCTGGTAGTGCCCGAACGACCGGGGAACCATCTGCGCCGCCTTCGACGATCGTCGCCCGCCGGCACCGACGGGCAGCAGCCCGGCATCCGGACGTGGGTCGCTGCGTAAAGTACCGGAGCGCACCCTGGTGGTGCGCGAAAGTTCCCGCCCGGACGGGAACTCCCGCGCACGACCCGGCGTACCGCGGAGGCCCGCCCCCGGCGTTGGGACCCGGCCGTCCGCGCGGGTGGCCGGGCAGCCGGGGACCGGGCTCGGGCGGAGCAGGAGCAGTCGACCCCGCCCGCGGATCCGAGGACGCCGTGCGAGCCGGTGGCCGGCGTGGCCCGGGTCCGGTCAGGGCGCCACGCGGTCCCCGGCCGCCGTCCAGATCGTGCTGCGCAGGTCGCGGCCGCGGACGACCTGGATCCGCCACGGGTCCAGGCGCAGGATCGCCAGCTTCGGGTCGTCCGGGTCGCGCCAGAACTGCCCGAGGTGGTAGCCGGCGCCGCGCGGCGAGGTCCGCCGGTAGAGGTCCCACACGTGCCGGCGGGTCGCCGGGTCGTCGGTCCACGCGGCCACGGTGTCCACCGCCACCTGGTTCTGCTTCGGCGACCAGTAGGAGAACGTGGTGTGCGGGTTGTGCGCCAGGTGCGCGTCCTTGACCGGCGTGTGGAAGGTGGCCAGCCAGCCGATCGGTCCGGCGTCCGGAGCGGGCACCTCCCAGACCGGGATCAGCACCCGGGCCCGGGGCCGGCCGCGGCGGTCCACGGTGGTCATGGTGGCGTAGACGATGTCGCCGATGTAGCTGTCGAACTGCTCCCGGATCCCGGCGAACGACGTGACGGGCACGGCTGGCTCCTCCCCGGACCCCGCCTCCACGGTTCCGCGGCGGGCGGTCGGTTCCCTCTTGTTCCTGGGAACACCCTCGGGCACCATCGACTCCCGTGGAAGACGGCACTCCCGGGTCACTCGGTTCCTGCGCGGATACCGGCGACCACGCCTACGACGTCCTGCAGTGGGACACCCGCGAGGACTGCGAGGTCCGCCAGATCCTCGACCGGATCGCCGACAAGTGGTCGCTGCTGGCGATCGCGCTGCTCGACCGGCGCCCGCTGCGGTTCACCGAACTGCGCCGGGCCATCGACGGCATCAGCCAGCGGATGCTCACCCGCACCCTGCGCCACCTGGAGCGCGACGGGCTGGTCAGCCGCACCGTGCACGCCACCGTCCCGCCCCGGGTGGACTACGCGCTGACCCCGCTCGGCACCACCCTGCACACCACGATCCGGGCGCTGGTGGTGTGGACCGAGGACCACCAGAACGAGATCGCCACCGCCCGCGCGGCCTACGACCAGCGGATCGCGGCCGAGCAGCAGCAGGCCGTGGCCGACGCGGCCGAGCGGGACGCGATCGCCCGCGAGGTGCTCGCCCGGACCAGTTAGCGGCCGGGACCGTCGGTCGGTTCCCGCCGAGCAGGCGGTGGGCCTGCCAGCGCGGTGCCGGTCGAGCAGACCCACCATCGCGGCGTAGAACGCGGCCGGCCGCCGGTCCGGCCGGTGACCGCGGGGTAACTCCGTCCCGACCGGGGTATCCGGCTGATCGACGGCGTGCCGACGAGGAGGACTGCGTTGACGATCACGGGCGAACTCGGCGCCGGGGTGCACCCGGTGACGGCGCTGCTGACCGGCGTCGCCGACCTGTGCGGCCGGGCGAACGCCCTGCCCGGCGCCCTGTTCGGTCGGCCAAGCCCGCCCGCGGTCGTCCGGTCGACCTGGTACGGCGAGGGGCCCGTGGTGCTGGTCGGCGGGTTCGGCACCACCGACTACGGCCTGCAGCCGATGCGGCGCTGGCTGGAGCGCCTCGGGTACGACGTCACGGTGCACACCACCGGGATCGGCACCGGTTGCGGGGGGCGCAGCGTCGAGGCGGTGCGCCGGGTGATCGACCGGGCCGACGACGGCGACGGGGTGCGGGTCGTCGCGCACAGTCGCGGCGGGCAGTTCGCCCGGGCCGCGACGGTGGCCGGTGCGCCGGTCCGGGCGCTGGTGACGCTCGGCTCCCCGTTCGACCTGTTCCGGATGAGCGCCCCGGTGTTCGCCGCGGCCACCCTGGTCGGCGCGGCCGGCAGCCTGGGGCTGCCCGGCCTGGCGACCCTGGCCTGCCTGCGCGGGCCGTGCTGCCGGGAGTTCCGGGACGCCCTGCGCGCCCCGGTCCCGGTGCCGTTCACCTCGGTGTACACCCGCGGCGACCGGGTGGTGCCGTGGTCGGCCTCGGTGGACGACGGCGCGACGAACGTCGAGGTCACCGGGGGGCACCTGGCCCTGCTGGACCGCCCCGACTCGCTGAGCGCGGTCGCCACCGGGCTCGCCGCGCCTTGAGCCGGTCGCGGTCGGCGACGGGCTGCTGGTCGTCCGGACCGCTGACGAATTCGGCGGGTGGCGGGGCTGCGCCGGGACGACCAGGGCGCCCGCGCGCGGTCGAGGGCCGACAGCGGTCGGGCTCTCCGGCCGCCGGCGAGGAGTCGAGACGCTGCTCGGCGGGGCCGGTCCGCATCGTCAGCCGCGCGACGCTCCGGGCGCCGCGGGATCGACGGATCATGCCGGCGCCGCCGACCAGGGC
>DASQMQ010000379.1:0-14975 GCA_035645455.1 Pseudonocardia sp. | reverse complement strand
GCGGATCGCCGTCACGTCGCGCAGCACCGCACTCCTCCCGCCGTCCGACACCCGCACGCGACCCTACGGCCGCCCCCGGCCCACCCCGCCGAGGCCCCGCACCGTTCTCGCGGCCCGTCGGGGGCTCGCGCAGCCCGCCGGCGGGCTGCGCGGGCCCGCCACGGGCTGCGCACCCACGACCGGCCGCGAGCGCCGGCGGGCTGCGAGGCAGCGGGCGATCCCGCGGGGCGGGTGGCGCGTGCACGGCGGCCGCAGGTGCCGGTCGGGCTGGTGGGCGCGGCACCGGGCAGCCGTCGGGAGGGTCGACCGGGTGGCGGCGTCAACCCGGTCCGCGGACGGCGCTAGCGTTGCGGGTTCGTAGAGCTTCTGCATCGATGGAGAGACCATGCGCGTCGGCGTGCTCACCGGGGGCGGCGACTGCCCCGGACTGAACGCGGTCATCCGCGGGATCGTCCGCAAGGGCGTTCCCGCATACGGCTACTCCTTCCTGGGCTTCCGGGACGGCTGGCGCGGACCGTTGGAGGCCCTGACCAAGCCGCTGGACATCCCGGCCGTGCGCGGTCTGCTGCCCCGGGGCGGCACGATCCTCGGGTCGTCGCGGACCAACCCGTTCAAGGAGCCGGACGGCGTCGAGAAGATCAAGTCCAACCTGCAGCAGCTCGGCGTGGACGCGCTGATCGCCATCGGCGGCGAGGACACCCTCGGGGTGGCCACCAGGCTGCACGAGATGGGCGTGAACGTGATCGGCGTGCCGAAGACGATCGACAACGACCTCAACGGCACCGACTACACCTTCGGCTTCGACACCGCGGTGAACATCGCCACCGAGGCCATCGACCGGCTGCACACCACCGCCGAGTCGCACCACCGGGCGCTGATCGTGGAGGTGATGGGCCGGCACGCCGGGTGGATCGCGCTGCACGCCGGGATGGCCGGCGGCGCCAACGCCATCCTCATCCCCGAGGTCAAGTTCGACATCGACCAGGTCTGCCGGTGGGTGGAGTCGCGGTTCCGGATGGACTACGCACCGATCATCGTGGTCTCCGAGGGCGCCATGCCCAAGGAGGGCAGCGAGGTGCTGGCCAGCGGCGAGACCGACGCCTTCGGGCACGTCCGGCTGGGCGGCATCGGCGACTTCCTGGCCAAGGAGATCGAGAAGCGGACCGGCAAGGAGGCCCGCACCACGGTGCTCGGGCACGTCCAGCGCGGCGGCACCCCCACCGCCCGCGACCGCTGGCTGGCCACCCGGTTCGGCGTGCACGCGGTGGACGCGGTGCACAACGGGCAGTGGGGCATGATGACCGCCCTGCGCGGCACCGACATCCAGATGGTCCCGCTGTCCGAGGCCACCAAGGAGCTCAAGGTCGTCGACCCGGCCCTCTACGCCGAGGCCCAGGTCTTCTTCGGCTGAGCTCGACGTTCGTGAACCGCCCGCCCCGCCCGCCCCGGTTCAGGAAGGCCACCTTCAGGTCCGCAGAGGGCAGGAAGGTGGCCTTCCTGACCTCCGGGGGGTGAGGGGGGACCTCGGGGGCGAGGGGGTGGGCGGGAGGTGGGGCGTCAGACGATGCCCTGGCGGGTGGCGGTGTAGACGATCTCGGTGCGGCGGCGCACGTCGAGCTTGTCGCGCAGGTTGCGGACGTGGAACTTGACCGTCGCCTCGCTGATCACCAGCCGGCGACCGATCTCCCGGTTGGACATGCCCACCGCGAGCAGCCGCAGCACCTGGTTCTCCCGCTCGGTCAGCATCGCGTTGCCCAGCCCGCGCACCGGCGGGCGGTCGTCGTCGCGCAGCACGTCGGCGACCGGCGAGCCGTGCCGGGAGTCGAACACGCTCTCCCCGCGCAGCAGCGCGTGCACCGCCCGGCTGATCTCCGCGGTGTCGGCGCCCTTGCGCAGGTAACCGTGCACGCCCAGGCGCACCGCGCGCATCATCAGGTCGCGGTCGCGCGAGCCGGTGAGCACCAGCACGCGCAGGCCGCGGTGGCGCTCCAGCAGCATCCGGGCCAGGTCCACCCCGGCCGCGTCGCCGCGGCCCAGGTCGACGTCGACGATCACCAGGTCGGGCGGGCAGCGGTCGGCGATGACCAGCGCGTCGCGCGGGGTCGCCGCCTCGCCGACCACCGCCAGCTGCGGGTCGGCGGCGAACAGCTGGCGCAGCCCGAACCGCACGATCGCCTCGGCGTCCACGACCAGCAGGCGCGCGGTGCGGCGGGCGGTCGGCGCGACCCCCGGCACCGGGTCCAGCGAAGCTGGACGAGCGTCCAGAACTGCGTCCGTGGTCACGGGCGACCTCCTCGCGGCATCGACGGCAGGGCTGGGAGGAGGCTAGGAGCGGGCACGTTGCCCGAACGTTGCACTCGTGACACTCGCCTTGCTACATCCGGAGCAGTGGGCAATGATGTCCCGATGCTGGGGCGATGACGCTCGGAGAGCCGATGACGACGCAAGGTGCCCACGACCCCGTCGAGCACGCGCACCTGCTGCACGAGGTGTTCGAGGCCGTGCTGAGCGGAGGCAGCGGGCCCGCCGCGCCGCGACCGCTGGTGTCCGAGTCCTGGCAGCGCAGCCTGGCCGCGCGGGTCGACCCGGACCGGCGGTTGCCGCCGGTGGTGGTCGCGCCGGACGAGCTGCCCGACATGCGCGACGCGCACCCGCTGGCCGCGGTGCTGCCGCTGCTGCGCAGCACCCTGGTGAGCATCGCCGACGAGGCGATGCACATGATGCTGGTCACCGACGCCGACGGCGTCATCCTCTGGCGCGAGGGCGCCTCCGCGGTGCTGGCCGCCGCGGAGGACGTCGGGCTCTACCCGGGCACGGCGTGGAGCGAGGACGCCGTCGGCACCAACGCGATGGGCACCACGCTGGCCGTCGACACCCCGGTGCAGATCCACTCCGCCGAGCACCTGGTGCGCGCGTATCACGCCTGGACCTGCGCCGCGGCCCCGGTGCACGACCCGGACACCGGCCGGATCCTCGGCGCCGTCGACATCACCGGGCCGCTGCACACGGTGCACCCGGCGATGGTGCAGCTGGTGTCGGCCACCGCCCAGCTCGCCGAGCACCAGCTGCGGGTCCGGATGGCGATCGCCGACGAGCGGCTGCGGGTGCGGAACATGCCCCATCTGAGCAGTCTGAGCGGCACTTCCGGAGCCCTGGTCACCCCGTCGGGGCGGATCATCGCAGGCGAGCCGTACGGCATGTGGCCCGATCGGGTGCACCTGGCCCACGGCGTCGACCGCGTCCGGCTCGACGACGGCCGGGAGATGGTCGTCGAGCCACTGACCGAGGGCTACCTGCTGCGCACCCCCGCGCGGACGTCCGCCGCGCCGGCCCGGGCGCTCTCGCTGCGGCTGATGACCGACGGCACGCCGTCCGCCCTGCTCGACGGGCGCCCGGTGCCGCTCACCCTGCGCCCGGCCGAGCTGCTCGCCGTGCTGGCCATGCACCCGGACGGGCTGACCGCCGAGCGGCTGGCCCTGCTGCTCTACGGCGACGAGGGCAACCCGACGACCGTCCGCGGCGAGATCCTGCGACTGCGCGGCCTGATCGGCCCCGACGTGCTGCGCACCCGCCCGTACCGGCTGGCGGCCGCGGTGAACTCCGACTTCGCCACCGTCCGCCGGGCCCTGCGCGACGGCCGCCCGGACGAGGCCCTGCGCGCCTGCGGCGGTCCGCTGCTGCCCCGCTCCGACGCCCCGGAGATCCGCGACCTGCGCGACGAGCTGGCCGCCAAGCTCCGCCACGGCGTGCTGGCGGCCGACGAGCCCGACCTGCTCGCCGAGTTCGCCGCGCACCCGCTGGGTCGCGACGACCTGCAGGTGCACGACCGGGCGATGGAGCTGCTGGTCCCCGGCGACCCGCGCCGCCCGGAGATCGCCCTGCGCCGCGCCCGGCTGCTCACCGAGGGCTGAGCCGCGTCCCGCTCCGCTGCCCGGCGGCGTTCTGCCGGGAGCGGACCCGCCGAGGAGTGCCGCACCACCGCACTCCCGGATCGCCGGCGGCCGGGCGGCCGGTGCCGGCGCACGGCGGCCCGGCCGGGGCCCCGGTCATCCGGTGGCCCGGTTGCGCCGGTCCCGGCTACCGTCGCCGGCATGGAGATCGGGATCGGCACCGCGGCGGACATCGAGGCCGTCGGGCCGCTGTGGCGGTCGATGGTCGCCCACCACGGCGAGGTCGTCGGCCACGCCTCGCCGACCCGCGACCCGGAGCAGTCCTGGGTGATGCGCCGCGAGCAGTACCTGGGCTGGCTCGCCGACGGCACCGGCCTGCTGCTGCTGGCCCGCCGGCCGGCCGGCGACGAGGTGGTCGGGTACGCGTTCGGCCGGGTGCACCGGCCCAGCCCGACGTTCGACCTGGGCGACCCGGTCGGCGAGCTGGAGTCGCTCGCCGTCGCGCCGGCCGCCCGCGGCAGCGGCGCCGGCACCGCCCTGATCGAGGCGTGCCGCAAGGAGCTGCGGCAGCGCGGTTGCACGTACTGGTCGGTGAACGTGGTGGAGGCCAACACCGGGGCGGTCGACCTCTACCGCCGGGCCGGCTTCCGCCCCTGGCGCCAGGACCTCCTCGGCCGCCTCGACGCCTGATCCGCGGTCGACCCGGCGGCTGCGGCGGGTCGGGAAGGTTCTGCCGATCCGGCGGCCACCGGGTCGGCCGTGGTGATCGTCGGTTGCGGCGGGCGAGCCGCCCCAGCGCGGCCGGAACACCGCAACCGTTGATCACGCGGCCCCGCCCGGCTGATCCGGCTGGGCGAACGCGCCCCTCGCCCAGCCCGGTCGGCCGAACGCGCCGCTCGTTCGACCGGCTGGATGAACGGGGCGGTGCCCCGGAGCGATGGGCGGGTCAGGTGTCGGGGGTGAGGGTGTAGCCGCCGCCGAGGTAGGCGTGCTGGACGCGCACGTCGTCGAGCAGGTCGGCGGGGGCGCCGTCGAGCAGCACCCGGCCCCGGTCCATCACGGTGGCCCGATCGGCCACCCGGAACGCGGCCCGCACGTTCTGCTCGACCAGCACGATCGCCAGCCCCTCCTCGGCGCGCAGCCGGCCCAGCGTCGCGAAGATCTCCCGGACCACCCGCGGCGCCAGGCCGAGGCTGGGCTCGTCGAGGACCAGCACCGCCGGGCGGGCCATCAGCCCGCGGCCGATGGACAGCATCTGCTGCTCGCCCCCGGACAGCGTGCCGGCGGCCTGGCCGAGCCGGTCGGCCAGCCGCGGGAAGTACTCCAGCACCTGGTCGCGCCGGGCGCGCAGGCCGGCCTTGTCGCGGCGGCGGGTCCAGCCACCCAGGGCCAGGTTGTCCGCGACGGCCAGGGTCGGGAAGACCAGCCGGTTCTCCGGCACGTGCGCCAGCCCGGCCGCGGCGATCGCCTCCGGGCCGCGCCCGGTGACGTCCCGGCCGCCCAGCCGGATCCGGCCCGCGGTCGGGGGCAGCAGCCCGGACAGCGCGCGGAGCAGGGTCGTCTTGCCCGCGCCGTTCGCCCCGACCACGGCCACGATCTCGCCGGGGCGCGCGGCCAGCGAGACGCCGTGCAGCACCTCGATCCGCCCGTACCCGGCCTCCACGGCCTCGGCCTCGATGCCCCCGGTGGCGGTACCGGTCGGCGAGGCGTCCGATGCGGCCGCCTTCGCAGCGCCCGACCCAGCAGCGCCCGACCCAGCAGCGCCCGACCCGGTGTCGCCCGGATGGCCGGGCCCGGCGTCCCCGCCGATCACCGGCGGGCGCTCGGCGTCGGCCGCGCCGGTGGCCGCCCCGGTCGGGTCCTCGCCGTCCCGGTCGGCGCCGGGCCCGCGGTGCGCGCCGGTCATGCGCCACCTCCGCTCGCCAGCGCCTGCCGGGCCCGCTCGGCCTCCGGGTCGTCGTCGTCCACGCCGAGGTAGGCGGCGATCACCGCCGGGTCGGCGCGGATCTGCTGGGGGGTGCCCAGCGCGATCAGCACGCCGTCGTCGAGCACGGCGACCCGGTCGGCCAGCGCCAGCACCGCCTCCACGTCGTGCTCGACCAGCACGATGCCCATGCCGCCGGCCCGCAGCCGGCGCAGCAGCCGGGCCAGGTCGCGCCGTTCGGCCCCGGACAGCCCGGCCATCGGCTCGTCGAGCAGCAGCAGGTCGGGTTCCACGGCCAGCGCCCTGGCCACCTCCATCTGCCGCTGCCGGCCGAACGGCAGGTCCGCGGCCGGACGGTCGGCGTCGTCGGTCAGCCCGACCAGGTCGATCACCCGGCGGGCCGCGGCGACGATCTCGCGCTCCTCGCGCCGGGCGGCGAAGCCGAGGAGGCCGCGCAGCAGCCCGACCCGGCTGCGCAGGTGCCGCCCGACCATGACGTTGCCCAGCACCGTGGCGGAGCCGAAGACCTGCAGGTTCTGGAAGGTGCGGGTGGCCCGGTGGCGGGCGAACACGTGCGGCTTGCGGCCGTCGATCCGCTCGCCGCTCAGCTCCACGGTGCCGGCGGTCGGCTCGGTGACGCCGCTGACCATGTTGAAGCAGGTGGTCTTGCCCGCGCCGTTGGGCCCGATCAGCGCGACGATCTCGCCGGCCGCGACGTCCAGGTCCACCCCGTCCACCGCGACGACGCCGCCGTAGCGCTTGGTCAGCCCGCGCACCGACAGCAGCACCGTCCCCGGCTCCGGACGGCCCTCGCGGGCCAGCAGCGGCCCGTTGCCGGAGTCCCCGGCGGTGGTGTCCGGCGCGGAATCCGGCGCGGAATCCAGCGCGGCCCCGGTGGCCGTAGCGGGGGCGGCGGGGGCGGCGTCGAGCGCGGGCCCGGCGACCGCGGGCGCCGGTCGTCGCCCGGTCAGCGACCGGAACAGCTGGTGCAGCCCGCCCGGCAGGAAGATCATCACCAGGGTCAGCACGATGCCGAAGCCGATCAGCTGCACCTCGCCGGTCGCCCCGGGCACCACCAGCGGGACCACCTCGCGCAGCCCCTCGTCGAGGAACTCCACGGCGAACCCGCCGACCACCGCGCCCCACACCGTGCCCAGCCCGCCGAGCACCGCCATCAGCAGGAACTCCACCGACAGCGCGAAGTTCGCCGAGTTCGGGTTGACCACGGCCAGCCAGTGCGCGAAGAACACCCCGGCCACCCCGGCGTAACCGGCGGACAGCACGAACACCTGCAGCCGCAGCCGGAAGGTGTCCACGCCGAGGGTCTCCGCGGCCACCTCGGAGTCGTTCACCGCGCCGAGCGCGCGCCCGACCCGGCTGTCGACGACGTTGCGCGCGGCCACGATGGCCAGCACCACCACCGGGGCGAGCAGCCACAGGTACTCCGCCGGGGAGTCGTAGCGGCGACCGCCGAACTCGGGCTTGGGGATGCCGAAGATCCCCGAGGTGGCCCCCAGGAACGGGGTCTCGATGGCCACCACCGTGACGATGATCCCCAGGCCCAGGGTGGCCAGCGCCAGGTAGTGCCCGCGCAGCCGCAGCAGCGGCAGCCCGACCAGCAGCGCGGCCAGCATGGCCAGCGCCACCGCGATCAGCGCGGCGACCGGGCCGGGCACCTCGGTGCGGGTCACCAGGATGCCCTGGGTGTAGGCGCCGACCGCGAAGAACGACGCGTGCCCCAGGCTGACCTGCCCGGCCAGCCCCATCAGCAGCGACAACCCGATCGCGGCGATCGCGTAGACCGTCGCGTACACCATCGTGCCGGTCACCCAGATCGGCACCAGCAGCGGCAGCAGGAGCAGCCCGGCCAGCAGCAGGCCGACCCCGACCAGGTCCGAACGACGCTTCACCGGCTACACCCTCGCCTGCGCGTGGCGGCCGAACACGCCGCCGGGCCGCGCCACCAGCACCACGATGAGCAGCACGAACGCCACCGCGTCCCGGTAGCCGGAGTCGACGTACCCGGCGACCAGCGACTCCAGCACACCGAGCAGCAGCCCTCCGATCACCGCCCCGCGGATCGACACCAGCCCGCCCAGCGTGGCGGCCACGAAGCCCTTGAGCCCGAGCAGCAGCCCGGAGTCCCACTGGGTGAGCTGGATCGGGCTGGCGAGCACGCCGGCGGTGGCCCCGAGCAGCCCGGCCACGGCGAACGCGACCGTCGCCGCGGCGACCGGGGAGATCCCCACCAGCCGGGCCGCGACCGGTTGCTCGGCGCAGGCCCGCAGCGCCTTGCCGATCATCGTCCGGTCGTAGAAGAAGGTGACCGCGACCGCGACCACCGCGGTGATCCCCAGGATCCACAGCTCCTGGGCGCGGATCGACACCCCGCCGATCACCAGGTCCGACCCGGGCAGCGGGGCCAGCCCGCGACCCTCCGGCCCGTAGAGCAGCAGCAGCAGCGCCTTGAGCGCGGTGGACACCCCGAGCGTCAGGATGATCGACACCAGGGTGGTCATCCGCCGGACCGGGGCGATGGCCAACCGCTGCATGAGCACCGCGACCACGGCCACGACCAGCAGCGCCACCAGCATGGCGACCGGCAGCGGCAGCCCGGCGTCGGTCCCGGTCAGCGCGACCAGCCCGGCGATCGCGGCGAACTCGCCCTGCGCCAGGTTGATCACGCCGCTGACCGAGAAGATCGCCACGAAGCCCATCGCGACCAGCGCGTAGATCGCCCCCTGGGAGAGCCCGGCGATGGCGAACTGGAGCAGGTCGGCCATCAGCGGGTCACGGCGTGGCGAGCTGGAACTGCCCGCCGCTCACGGTGACCAGCACGAGGTCCTCGGCGTCCAGCCCGCTGTGGTCGTCGGGGGTCATGCTGAACGTCCCGGACACCCCGACGAAGTCGTCGATGCCCTCCAGGTGCTCGCGGACGGCGTTCGGGTCGCTGCCCGCGGCGCGCAGGGCGTCCACCGCGAGCTGCCAGCCGTCGTAGGCGTGCCCGGCGAACGTCGACGGCGCGCTGCCGTACGCGGCCCGGTAGTCCTCGACGAACTCGGTGATGACCTGCTTCTGCGGGTCGTCGGCGGGCAGCTGGTCGGCCACCACCAGCCGGCCCAGCGGGGCTACCAGGCCGTCGGCGCTCTCCGCGGCGGTGTCCAGGAAGACCTGGTTGCCGATGCCGTGGCTCTGGTAGACGGGCTTGCCCACGGCCAGCTGCGCGTAGGCCTTCTGAGCCAGCCCGGCGGCCGGCGGGATGCCCCAGATGACCACGGCGTCGGCGTTCGCGTTGCGGATGTTGACCATCTGCGCGGTGAAGTCGGTGGCGTCCGGCGCGAAGCTCTCCACGGCCGCCACGCTGATCCCGCGCGGCCCGCCGATCTGGTCGAACAGCTGCTGCACGCCCTCGCCGAAGCCGGACGCGTCGCGGGCCAGGGCGAGGGTCCGGTAGCCCTTCGCGGCCGCGTCCTCGACGATGTTCTCGATCACCACCGAGTCGTTCTGGGCGGTCTTGAACACCCACTCCGACCCGTCCACGATGGTGATGTTGGCGGCCAGCGAGATCATCGGGATCGGCGTGGACTCGGCGATCGGCCGCATGGCCAGGCTGGGCCCGGTCCGGCTGGCCCCGAGCAGGATGTCCACCTGGTCCTCGGTGATCAGCTTGGTGGCGGCCCGGGCGGCGCCGTCCTCGGTGGAGGCGTTGTCCTCGATGATCAGCTCGACCGGCCGGCCGTCGATCCCGCCCTCGGCGTTGAGCTGGTCGGCCAGCAGGGTCAGGGTGTCCCGCTCGGGCACCCCCAGGCTGGCTCCGGCACCGGTGATGTCCAGCACCGCACCGACCTTGAAGGGGCCCTCCTCGGCACCGCCGCCCTGCGCACCGGGGGCGGGTTGCTCCTCGGCGCACCCGGCCGCGACGAGCGCGCCGGCGATCAGCACGACCGCGAGCCTCTTGACCGAACCGAACACAGCCGCCTCCCGACGCTGGAAAGATCACGCGAGCCTGACACCGGGGCGGAGGTACCGCAAGGACCGCTATCCGACCGTGATGTGGGCCGACCGGCCCACGACCGGCCGCCCGGTCGGGTGACGGCCAGGGCCGTGCGGCGGCTACTCGACGGTGACGCTCTTGGCCAGGTTGCGCGGCTTGTCCACGTCGCGGCCGAGCACGACGGCCGCGTGGTAGGCCAGCAGCTGCAGCGGGATCGACATCAGGATCGGATCCAGCTCCGGCTCGTTGCGGGGCACGACCAGGGTGCGGTCGGCCAGCTCGGTGGGCAGCTCGCGGTGGGCCAGCGCGACCACCGGGCCCTTGCGGGCCTTGATCTCCGAGAGCGTCGAGGTGTTCTTGTCCAGCAGGTCGTCGTCCGGGACGACGGCCACGGTCGGCAGCTCCGGGCTGATCAGCGCCAGCGGGCCGTGCTTGAGCTCGGCCGACGGGTAGGCCTCGGCGTGCACGTAGGACACCTCCTTGAGCTTCTGCGCGCCCTCCCGGGCCACTGGCCAACCCCGCCGCCGCCCGATGAACATCACGCTGTGGCTCTGCGCGACCTCCTTGGCGACGTCGGCGATCGCGTCGGCCTGCTCCAGGATCTCGGTGACCTGCTCGGGCAGCCGCTGCAGCCCGGCGATGATCCGCCGGCCCTGCTCGGGGGACAGGTCCCGGATCCGGCCCAGGTGCAGCGCCAGCAGCGCGAACGCGGTGACCGTCGAGGTGAACGACTTGGTCGCGGCCACCGACATCTCCGGCCCGGCGTGCAGGTAGATGCCGCCGTCGACCTGGCGGGCGATGGTCGAGCCGACCACGTTCACGATGCCGATCACCCGCCCGCCCTTGCGCTGCAGCTCCTGCACCGCGGCCAGGGTGTCGATGGTCTCGCCGGACTGGCTGACCGCGACGTAGAGGGTGTCCGGCTCGACCACCGGGTTGCGGTAGCGGAACTCCGAGGCCGGCTCCGCGGTGGCCGGCACCCGGGCCAGGTCCTCGATCAGCTGGGCGCCCAGCTCCCCGGCGTAGCAGGCGGTGCCGCAGCCGAGGATCTTCACCCGGCGGATCTCCCGGGCCTCGCGCACGCTCAGGTTCAGCCCGCCCAGGTGCGCGGTGGCGAACCGCTCGTCGATCCGGCCGCTGAGCGTCCGGGCGATGGTCCGCGGCTGCTCGGTGATCTCCTTGATCAGGAAGTGCGCGTGGTCGCCGATCTCGGCGCCGACCACGTCCCAGTCGATGGTGGACGGGCTCTTGGCGGTGGTCCGGGCGTCCAGGGTGAAGGTGCGGTAGCCGGTGGCGGTGACCGAGGCCAGCTCGCCGTCGTCGAGGTAGACGACCTGGCGGGTGTGCCCGATCAGCGCGGCCACGTCGGAGGCCACGAACATCTCCTTCTCGCCCACCCCGACCAGCACCGGGCTGCCGTTGCGGGCGACCACGATCCGGTCCGGCCGCTCGGCGTCCAGCACGGCCAGCCCGTAGGCCCCGACGACCTGGCGCAGCGCCTGCCGGACCGCCTGCTCCAGGTCCTCGGCCCCGGCGGCGAACGCCGCGGCGATCAGGTGCGCGACGGTCTCGGTGTCGGTCTGGGAGGTGAACTCGACGCCGTCGGCGGTCAGCTTGGCCCGCAGCTCCTCGGCGTTCTCGATGATGCCGTTGTGCACCACCGCGATGCGGCCGCTCATGTCGGTGTGCGGGTGGGCGTTCTCCGGCGTCGGCTCGCCGTGGGTGGCCCACCGGGTGTGCCCGATCCCGGGCGCTCCCTTGAACCGGGCCGGCAGGTCGGCGGCCAGGTCGGCGACCCGCCCGCTCACCTTGCGCACCTTCAGCCCGCCGCGACCGGCGACCGCCACCCCCGCCGAGTCGTAGCCGCGGTACTCCAGCCGGCCCAGCCCTTCGAGCAGGATCGGGACGGCGTCCTGCCCGCCCACGTATCCGACGATTCCGCACATGCCGGTGTTCCTCTCAGCCGTAGACGATCCGGCGGAGCTGGCGGGCGGACAGCTCCGGCGGGGGGACCCGTCGGGTGGCCAGTTCCGCGGCCAGCACCTGGAAGATCTGCTCGTTGCGCAGGCCGCGGCGGCGGAGCTCGCCGTGCCGGCGCCGGACGAAGTCCACCACCGGTTCGGCGAAGTACCCCAGCACCTCGGCCACCACCCGCGCCGCCTCGCTCGGGCTCAGCGGCGTGCTCCGCGCCAGGTGTGCGACGAGATCGTCGTAGGGACCGGCGGACACTCCCGAGATCATGCCCCTCGACCCGCCCCGGCCCAAGTTTCCTGCCCGATATCGGGCACAAATCTCCCCAGACGTGGCGCGAAAGTAAGCACACTCTCCCTTCCGGGCAACTGGACGACCTCCACCCCGCCCGAAACCCCCACCCGACCACCCGAGCGAAAGGGACGCTCGCTCCACCCGACCGAGCGACCGGGACACTCGCTCCACCCGACCGAGCGACAGGGACTCCCGCTGCACCCGCCCGCACGAGAGTCACTCTCGTGCGGCCGGGTCCCGGGCGGGGCGGAGGGTCAGGCGGAGGGTTCGAGCTCGCCGGAGCGCCAGAAGGCGGCGTAGTGGCCGCCGGCGGCGAGGAGATCGGCGTGCGTGCCCTGCTCGACGATGCGGCCGCCGTCCAGCACCACGATGCGGTCGGCGCGGGCGGCGGTGGCCAGCCGGTGGGCGACGACGAAGGCGGTGCGCTTGGCGGTCACGTGGTCGCCGGCGGCCAGGACGGCGGCCTCGGTGGCCGGGTCGAGGGCGGCGGTGGCCTCGTCGAACAGCAGCAGGTCGGGGTCGGCGAGTTCGGCGCGGGCCAGCGCGACGAGCTGGCGCTGGCCGGCGGACAGGCCCTGGCCGCGTTCCCCGACCGGGTGCCGGAAGCCGCCCGGCAGGCGGCGGACCAGGTCCAGCGCGCCGACGGCGCGGGCGGCCGCCTCGATCTCGGCCGGGGTGGCCGACGGGCGGGCGTAGGCGATGTTGGCGGCCACGTCCCCGGCGAACAGGTGCGGCTCCTGGGGCACCACGCCCAGCCGGTGGCGGTAGTCGGCCAGCCGGAAGCGCCGCACGTCCACCCCGTCGACCAGCAGCTCCCCCGAGCCCACGTCGTAGAACCGGGCGAGCAGCTTGACCAGCGTCGACTTGCCGGCGCCGGTGGCCCCGACCAGCGCCACCGTCTCCCCCGGCGCCACCCGCGGGTCGACCCCGGTGAGCGCGGGGGCCGGGTCGCCCTCGGCGGTGGTGTAGGCGAAGCCGACGCCGCGCAGCTCCACCTCGCCGCGCAGCCGCCCCGGCACGGGCACCGGCTCGCCCTCCGGTTCCGGCGGCACCGAGGTCGGGGTGCGCAGCAGCGCCGAGATCCGGGTCAGGCCCACCCGGGCCTGCTGGTAGCCGTCGAACACCTGGGACAGCTGCTGCACCGGGGTGAAGAACAGGCCCAGGTAGAGCAGGAAGGCGATCAGCACGCCGGGGGTCAGCGCGCCGGATGCGACCTGGGCCGCCCCGACCCCGAGCACCGCGGCCTGGGCGACGTCGGACAGCAGGGCCACCCCGGGGAAGTAGGTGGCGATGTAGCGCTGGGCGCGCAACCGGCTGCGCCGGTAGGCCTCGCTGCGCCGGCCGAACGCGGTGGCGCTGCGCTCCTCGCGCACGTAGGCCTGGGCGATCCGGACGCCGGTGACGTTCTCCTGCATGTCCGCGTTGACCGCGCTGACCTTGTCGCGGGCGTCGGTGTAGGCGGCCGAGGACAGCCGGCGGAACACCAGCGTGGCGACCACCAGCACCGGCAGCACGGCCAGCGCGACCAGCGCCAGCTCCAGGTCGGTGATCAGCAGCGCGACCGCCACCCCGACCACGGTGAGCACGCTGACCACGGCCTGGGCCAGCCCGGTCTGCAGGAACGTGGACAGCGCGTCCACGTCGGTGGTCATCCGGGTCATGATCCGCCCGGACAGCTCGCGCTCGTAGTAGTCCAGGCCGAGCCGCTGCAGGTGGGCGTAGCTGCGCACGCGCAGCAGGTAGAGCAGGCTCTCCCCGGCCCGCGCGGTGATCACCGTCTGGGCGGCCACGGCCAGCCAGCCCACCGCCACCACCGCCACCCCGAGCAGCACGGCGGTGCGCAGGGTGTCGGCCGAGCCGGCGTCGATGCCGCCGTCCACGGCCAGCCGGGCGACGCTGGGGAAGGCCAACGAGGTCAGCGCGTCCAGCGCGACCAGCCCGGCCCCGCCCAGCAGCAGCGCCCGCACCGGGTGCAGCAGCTTGGCCAGCCGGAAGCCGGGGTCGGGGGCGGTCGGGTCCTCCGCGCCGAGCCGGGGTTCCTCGGTGGCCGCCGGCAGCGCGGCCACCGCGGCCACCAGCTCGGGCGTCGGCGGGGTCACGCCGATCATCCCGCCGGGCCCGCCGGGTGCCCCGCCCGCGGGGACGGCGCGCAGCGTCCCCGGGGCTGCGTCGGGCAGGTCCGGCACCGACTCCGGGTCGGGCCACAGCTCCGGGGTGACGGCCGGCCCGGTCGCCTCGACCGGTGCCGGCAGCCCCGGCCGGTCGTCGTCGCGCGCCATCAGCGACCGGAACAGCGGGCAGCGCGCGGTCAGCTCGGCCTCGGTGCCCACGTCGACCAGCCGCCCGGCGTCCAGCACCGCGATCCGGTCGGCCAGCGCCAGGGTGGACCGCCGGTGCGCGACGACCAGCGCGGTGCGCCCGGAGGTCAGCTCGGCCAGGGTCTCGTGGATGGCCGCCTCGGTGGTGGTGTCGACCGCCGAGGTGGCGTCGTCGAGGACCAGCACCCGCGGGTCGGTGAGGACGGCGCGGGCCAGCGCGATCCGCTGCCGCTGACCACCGGACAGGGTGAGCCCGCGCTCGCCGACCGTCGTGTCGTAGCCGTCGGGCAGGTCGGCGACGAACGCGTGCACCTGGGCGGCCCGGGCTGCGGCCATGATCTCGGCGTCGGTGGCGTCCGGGCGGCCGTAGGCGATGTTGGCCCGGATGGTGTCGGAGAACAGGAACGCCTCCTCGAACACCACGCCCAGTTCGCCGCGCAGGTCGACCAGCCGCAACTGCGGCAGCGGCACCCCGCCCAGGCGCAGCTCACCGGCCTGCGGGTCGTAGAACCGCGGGAGCAGTTGCGCCACCGTGGACTTGCCCGACCCGGGCGGCCCGACCAGCGCCAGCGTCTCCCCCGGCT
>DASQMQ010000378.1:0-4090 GCA_035645455.1 Pseudonocardia sp. | reverse complement strand
TGGAGGAGTGATGACCGTGACGGAAACGCAGGTGACCTGGCTGACCCAGGAGGCCTACGCCCGGCTGAAGGCCGAACTGGACGAGCTCATCGCCAACCGGCCGGTCATCGCTGCCGAGATCAACGCCCGCCGCGAGGAGGGCGACCTCAAGGAGAACGGCGGCTACCACGCGGCCCGCGAGGAGCAGGGCCAGCAGGAGGCCCGCATCCGCCAGCTGCAGGAGCTGCTGCGCACCGCCCAGGTCGGCACCGCACCGAGCAGCTCGGACATCGCGGCCCCCGGCATGGTGCTCAAGCTGCGCTACGACGGCGACGACGAGACCGAGGCGGTGCTGCTCGGCTCCCGCGAGGAGGGCAGCCGCGCCGATCTGGAGGTCGTCTCGCCGAACTCGCCGCTGGGCGCGGCTCTGCTCGGCGCGCACATCGGCGACACCCGCGAGTACCCGCTGCCCAACGGCAGCATGATGAAGGTCTCGCTGGTCGCCGCCGAGCCCTTCCGCGGCTGACGCCCGCGGGCGGGCCCGCTCAGCCCTCCGCCGCGCCCACGTCCACCACGGCGTGGCCCGCGGCGCGCAGGGCGTCGACGATGTCGCCGCAGTGCTCCCGCCCCCGGGTCTCCAGCGCCAGCGCCACCTCGACCTGCCCCAGCGGCAGTGTCGCGGAGATCCGCGAGTGCTCGACGTCCACCACGTTCGCGCCCAGCCGGCCGAGCAGCACCAGCAGCTCGGCCAGCGCCCCGGGCCGGTCCCCCACCCGCACCCGCAGCGACAGGTAGCGGGACGCGGAGGCCATCCCGTGCTGGATCACGTGCAGCAGCACCAGCGGGTCGATGTTGCCGCCGGACAGCACGGCCACGGCGGGCGTGGCGAACCGCCCGGGGAACTCCTGCAGCGCGGCCACGGCCGCGGCCCCGGCCGGCTCGACCAGGGTCTTGGCCCGCTCCAGGCACAGCAGCAGCGCCCGGGACAGCGCGTCGTCGTCGACCGTGAGGATCTCGTCGACCAGCGCGGCGACCTGGGCGTAGGTGATGTCGCCGGGGCGGCCGACGGCGATCCCGTCGGCGATCGTGCGCATGTGCGGCAGGGCCGTGGGGCGGCCGGCGGCCAGCGACTCGGGCCACGCCGCCGCCCCGGCGGCCTGCACACCCACCACGGCCACGTCGGGGCGCTGCTGCTTGACCGCGGCGGCGATCCCGCCCAGCAGGCCACCGCCGCCGGTGCACACCAGCACGGTCGCCACGTCCGGCACCTGCTCCAGGATCTCCAGGCCCACCGTGCCCTGCCCGGCGATGATGTCCGCGTGGTCGAACGGGTGCACGAACACCGCCCCGGTGCGCTCGGCGAACTCGGTGGCCGCGGCGATGCTGCCGTCGATGGTCTCGCCGACCAGGTGCACCTCGGCGCCGTAGCCGCGGGTCGCCCCCACCTTGGGGATCGCCGCCTGCTCCGGCATGAACACCGTGGCCCGGATCCCCAGCAGCTGCGCGGCCAGCGCCACGCCCTGCGCGTGGTTGCCGGCACTGGCCGCGACCACCCCGCGGGCCCGCTCGGCGGCGTCCAGCCGGAAGATCCGGGTGTACCCGCCGCGGATCTTGAACGAGCCGGTGCGCTGCAGGTTCTCGCACTTGAGCAGCACCGGGCCGCCGGACAGCTCGGACAGCGCCCGGGATCCCACCACCGGGGTCGGCGAGATCACCCCGGCCAGCAGCTCGCGGGCGGCCCGGATGTCGGCCAGCCCGACCGGCGGGGTCTGACCCGTGTCCACCTGCGGCATCATCCCGGCATCCTCGCACCGCCGCGCGCGCCGGACCGCGCGCCCCGGTAATCTCCGGGTGAGGGAGCGGCTACCGAGTCGCTCGCCGGGAAGGACGCATGACACGGCTGCGGGCCATCGCACCGATCCTGGTGGCCGCCGCGCTCACCGCGGTGGCCGTGGCCACGGCCCACGGCGCCGGCTGCGACGACCCCGGCCGCTACGAGCTGCGCGCCGACGGCTACGAGCTGGTCGGTGGCTGCCTCGCCCCGGGCGACCTGCTGGTGCCCGAGCCGGCGCCGCCCGCGCCGGCCCCGAACACCTCGGACACCCCCGAGAAGGGCTGACCCCGGGGATCAGGCCCGCTCAGACCACGGCCAGCGCCGCGCGCAGGTCCTCGACCAGGTCGTCGGCGTCCTCGATGCCGACCGAGAGCCGGATCAGGTCGTCGGGCACCTCCAGCGCCGAGCCGGCCACCGACAGGTGGGTCATCGCGCCCGGGTGCTCGATCAACGACTCCACCCCGCCCAGCGACTCGGCCAGGGTGAACAGCTCGGTGGCCGCACACACCCGCAGCGCCGCAGCGCGGCCGCCGGCGACCCGGAACGACACCATCCCGCCGAACCGGCGCATCTGCTTGGCGGCCACCTCGTGCCCCGGGTGCTCGGCCAGGCCCGGGTAGAGCACGTGGCTCACCGCGGGATGGCCGGACAGCACCTCGGCGATCCGCTCGGCGTTGTCGCTGTGCCGCTCCATCCGCACCGCGAGGGTCTTGAGCCCGCGCAGGGTGAGCCAGTTGTCGAACGGACCGGGCACCTGGCCGGCCGCGTTCTGCAGGAACCGCAGCTGCTCGGCCAGCTCGTCGTCGCTGGTCACCACGGCGCCGCCGACCACGTCGGAGTGCCCGCCGATGTACTTGGTGGTGGAGTGCAGCACCACGTCGGCGCCCAGCGCCAGCGGGTTCTGCAGGTAGGGCGAGGCGAAGGTGTTGTCCACCACCAGGCGCGCCCCCCCGGTGTGCGCCACCTCGGCGGCGGCGGCGATGTCGGCGATGCCCAGCAGCGGGTTGGTCGGCGTCTCGCTCCACACCAGCCGGGTGGTGGGCCGCATCGCCGCCCGCAGCGCGACGACGTCGGACAGGTCGGCCGTGCTGTACTCCACACCCCAGTGCCGCAGCACCTTGTCCACCAGCCGGAACGTGCCGCCGTAGGCGTCGTGCGGGAGGACCAGGTGGTCGCCGGGGCGCAGCGTCGAACGGAGCAGGACGTCCGAGGCGCCCATCCCGGAGCCGAACGCCACCGCGTGCCGGCCGCCCTCCAGCGCGGCCAGCGCCTCCTGCAGCGCGGTGCGGGTCGGGTTCGCGCTGCGCGCGTACTCGAAGCCGCCCTCGCGCACCCCGCCGACGCCGTCCTGGGCGAACGTGGACGACAGGTGCAGCGGTGGGATCACCGCACCGGTGCGGGGATCGGGGTCCTGGCCGGCGTGGATGGCGTTGGTCGAGAAGCCGCGCATGGCGGTAACGCTACGCACGGGCGCGGAACGGTCGTGGTCGGGTCGGGCGCGCATGTCCGGTACAGCGCCGGCGCCGGCCGTGGGATTCCGGCCGGCGCCGTGACCTGCGCGGCAGGGCCCGGCGGTCAGGCCTCCAGGAAGGCGAGCACGTCGGAGCGGGTGACCACGCCGGCCGGCTTGCCGTCGACCAGCACCATGGCCGCGTCGGCGCCGGCGAACGCGCTCATCGCGGTGTCCAGCGCCTCCCCCGCGCCGATCGTCGGCAGCGCCGCGGACATGTGCGTCTCCAGCCGGTCCGACAGCTGCGCGCGGCCGGTGAACAGCGCGTCCAGCAGGTCGCGCTCGACCACCGCGCCGACCACCTCGGCCGCCATCACCGGCGGCTCGGCGCGCACCACCGGCATCTGCGACACCTGGAACTCGCGCAGGTAGTGCACCGCGTCCGCGACCGTCTCGTTCGGGTGGGCGTGCACCAGGTCGGGCAGCCTGCCGTCCTTGCGCCGCAGCACGTCGCCGACGGTGGTGCCCTGGGCCGGCGGCAGGAACCCGTAGCCGGCCATCCACCGGTCGTTGAACACCTTGCCCAGGTAGCCGCGCCCACCGTCGGGCAGCAGCACCACGACCACGGCGTCCGCGGGCAGCTCGGCGGCCAGCCGCAGCGCGGCCACCGTGGCCATCCCGCAGGAGCCGCCGACCAGCAGCGCCTCCTCGCGGGCCAACCGCCGGGTCATGTCGAACGAGTCGCCGTCGGACACCACGATGATCCGGTCGCAGATGTCCTTGTCGTAGGTGGTCGGCCAGAAGTCCTCGCCGATGCCCTCGGTCAG
>DASQMQ010000377.1:0-4315 GCA_035645455.1 Pseudonocardia sp. | reverse complement strand
GGTCCAGCGCGAACCGCTCCACGAGCTCGTCGCGTTAGGCGAGATCGGTGCCGGGACCGATCCGGGCGAGCAGGTCGAGCGTCTCCGTGCCGGTCAGGTCGGGCCACAGCGCCACGTCGGCGGGGACGTGGGCGAGCCGGGCATGGGCGGCGGCGACGTCCGCCGCCGGCGCGTCGAAGATCCACGCCCGGCCCGCCGTGGGGCGGGCGAGGCCGAGCAGCAGCCGGATGGTGGTCGACTTGCCGGCCCCGTTGGGCCCGAGGAACCCGAACACCTGCCCGGCGGTCACCGCCAGGTCCAGCGCGTCCAGGGCGACCAGCCGCCCGTACCGCTTGGTCAGGTTCTCGGTGCGCAGCGCGGGGGTGGCAACCGGGGTCGGGGATGCGGTGGCAGCGGGCACGGAGGCCTCCGATGGTCGAGCGGGTACGACGTGCCGACCAGGCTTCCCGGCGCTCCTGCGCGAGAGGCTACTCCCGCACCCGGTGCCCGGACAGCCCGAGCCGGCGCAGTGGCCCAGATCGCCGTCGTCCGGACGGCCGGGGCCCCGACCAACCGGTAGGGTTCGACGCGGTGTGCCGGGAAGTCTGGTCGGCGGTCCATTCGTGACGCCTACCTAAGGAGCCCTGTGGGAACACCAGGTTCGGGCACCCCTTCCCTGTTCAGCCGCGGCACCTGGCCCGAGGCCCGGCGCGTCGGCGACGTGCTGCGCGCCGAGACGGTCGGCGGCGTCCTGCTGGTCGTGGCCGCGGTACTGGCCCTGGTGTGGGCGAACTCGCCGTGGGGCGAGGCCTACCGGGCGCTGAGCGGGTTCCGCATCGGACCGGCCGCGCTGCACCTGGACCTGACCCTGGCGCAGTGGGCGGCCGACGGGCTGCTGGCGATCTTCTTCTTCGTGGCCGGGCTGGAGCTCAAGCGCGAGTTCGTGGCCGGCGATCTGCGCGACCCGCGCCGGGCCGCGCTGCCGGTGGCGGCGGCGGTCGGCGGGATGATCGTGCCCGCCGGCGTCTACCTCGCGTTCAACGCCGGCGCCGGGGACGGCGCGGCGGCCGGCTGGGCCATCCCGGTGGCGACCGACATCGCCTTCGCGCTCGCGGTCCTGGCGGTGATCAGCACCCACCTGCCGACCGCGCTGCGCACCTTCCTGCTCACCCTGGCCGTGGTCGACGACCTGCTGGCGATCCTGATCATCGCGCTGTTCTACACGAGTTCGCTGTCGCCGATCCCGCTGGTGCTCGCGCTGGTCCCGCTGGGGTTGTTCGCGCTGCTGGTGCAACGCGGGGTGCGGTCGTGGTGGCTGCTGCTGCCGCTGGCCGTGGCGACCTGGGTGCTGGTGCACGAGTCCGGGGTGCACGCCACTGTCGCCGGGGTGCTGCTGGGGTTCGCGGTGCCGGTCATCCGCCGCACCGATGGCCCCGGGCCGGGTCTGGCCGAGCACTTCGAGCACCGGTTCCGGCCGATCTCGGCCGGGTTCGCGGTGCCGGTGTTCGCGTTCTTCGCCGCCGGGGTGTCGGTGGCCGGGGTCGGCGGGCTGGGCGCCACCCTGGGCGACTCGGTCACCCTGGGCATCATCGCCGGTCTGGTGGTCGGCAAGGCGGTGGGCGTGCTCGGCTCCACCTGGCTGGTGCAGCGGTTCACCCGCGCCCAGCTCGCCGCCGGCCTGAGCTGGTGGGACGTGCTCGGTCTCGCCCTGCTGGCGGGCATCGGGTTCACCGTGTCGCTGCTCATCGGGGAGCTCGCCTTCGGCGCCGGCAGCGAGCGGGAGGAGCACGTCAAGATCGGCGTCCTGCTCGGGTCGCTGCTGTCGGCCCTGCTCGCCACGGTGGTGCTGCGGGTGCGCAACCGGCACTACCGCCGGATGTGCGCCGAGGAGCAGGTCGACGCCGACCACGACGGCATCCCGGACGTCTACCAGGAGGACGACGAGCCGGCCCCGGGCCGCTGACGGGCCGGCCGACCGTCCTCACGGCTGCTCGGCGTGCACGCACCGTTCTATCTCGCTGACACCGCGTGCGCCGCCCGGATCCGCGCGGCCTGCTCGGCCGACCCGTCGACCGGGTCGACGCCGTCGTGCAGGATCTCGCCCGGCGCGGTCAACGACGAGATCAGCGGGTCCACCTGCCGACGCACGACCCGGGCCCAGGCCTCGTCGTCCTCCCGGTAGGAGCGGGTGCGCTCACCGGGGCGGGTCAGCTGGGTGCCGAAGCCGACCGAGCCGAGCAGCCGCAGGGTGGTCGTCAGCGAGGCCCGGCTGGCCCCGATGGCCGCGGCGATCTGCGCCGCGATCTGCGCGGGGATCTGCGCCGCGGTCTGCTCGGCGGGGACGGCGACGGTCAGCCACCCCAGGATCCGCCCGGATCAGCGGGGCGGTGGGGCAGCGCCGGTCAGCACGGTGTCGACGCAGCCCGCCACGAACTCGTCGTCGACATCGATGCCGGGCCCGAACACGCCGAACCAGATCGGGCCGACGATGCGCACGATGACGGCGTCGGGGTCGAGGCCGGGAGGCAGCGCGCCGCGTTCCACCGCCCGCTCGACCAACGGCCGTGCCGCGGCCAGCCGGTCGGCCCAGTAGCGCCGGCCGATACCGGCCAGCTCGCCCTGGTGGTTGCCGGCGGCCAGCGCCGACATCAGGGCGCGGCTGGTGGGCGCGACGATGGCATCGCGGACCCGCCCGGCGAACGCCACCAGGTCCGCGCGCACGTCGCCGGTGTTGAGCACCGCGATCTGCCGGCCGGTCATCGCGGTCAGGGCGTCGGCCACGAGCGCTTCCCGCGTGCCCCACCGGCGGTAGATCGTCGTCTTGTTGACCTCCGCGCGGGCGGCGACGTCCTCGATGCTGAGGCCGTCGAAGCCGTGCTCGGTGAGGGCGAGGACCGTCGCGGCGTGGACCGCACGGGTGATGCGGGCGCTGCGGCCGCCGGGGCGGCGAGTCGGCGGAGTCGGCGGAGTCGGCATGGTGGCACGACTTTAAAGCAACTTGTCGTTGCATTGCAACGCACCGTTGCTTTAGAGTGGACGGGAGCGAGGGAGACAGCCATGAACGTCGTGATCGTGGGCGCCGGACCGGCCGGAGCGACCCTGGCCCTGCTACTGGCCCGCAACGGGGCGCGGGTACGCCTGCTGGACCGCGAACCGACGCCCGGCGGGGTCTTCCGCGGCGAGGGCCTGATGCCACTCGGGATCGACGCACTCCGGCAGATGGGCCTGGGTCCCGTGCTGGCCGAGGTGCCGGGCCGGGTCGTGCACCACTGGCGGATCAGCATCGACGGCGACGAAGTGCTCACCGTCGGCGAACCGGTCGCCGAACTGGGGGAGCGGGCGTTCCGGATCGCCTCGCCCGTGGCGCTGCTCGAGCGGGTCGTCGGGCTCGTCCGGGCGCTGCCGAACGCCGAGGTCCACCTGGGCACGCGGTTCGCCGACGTCGTCCGGGACGAGGCGGAGCGCGTCATCGGGGTCCGGGTGGTGACCGACGGTGCGGACGAGGTCTGGCCCGCCGATCTCGTGGTGGGGTGCGACGGGCGCGGGTCCTCGGTGCGCACCCGCAGCGGCCTGGACCTGGTGCAGGCCGCGGAGGGCTACGACGTGCTGTGGTTCAAGGCCCCGCCGCCGGCCGCCCTGCGCGAGCAGTGCGACTTCCACATCATGGTGCGCCGGGGTTGCCACCCGCTGGTCGCCTACACCTCCTGGGACGACCTGCTCCAGTGCGGGCTGATCATGCCCAAGGGCGGCCTGGCCGAGTTCCGCCACGACGACTGGCTGCCGGCCGCGCTGCGCTCGGCGCCGGGGTGGCTCGCCGATCACCTGCTGGCCCACCGCGACCGGGTCTCCCGGCCGCTGCGGCTCAACGTCCTGGTCGGGATGGCGCCGTCGTGGTCCGCACCCGGTGTGCTGCTGCTCGGCGACGCGGCCCACCCCATGTCCCCGGTCCGCGCCCAGGGCATCAACCTCGCGCTGCGCGACGTGGTGGTGGCGGCCAACCACCTCGTCCCGCTGGTCGCCGGAGGTCCGGGCGTCGACCCGGCCGCGCTGGACGCCGCCTGCCGGGCCGTGCAGGCCGAGCGCGAGCCCGAGGTGCGGCGCGCGCAGCGGCTGCAGCGCCAGGAGGCCCGCGGGCAGGGCGACGCGCGAGCCGCGACCTGGCGCTACTCGCTGGCCAAGCGCGGTGCCCGGGTGCTCGGCCGGTACCGCTGGGCGCAGCGGGCCTGGCTGCGGCGCCAGCACGACCTGCGGTTCGGCTCCGCCCCGGTCACCCTGCGGGTGCCCGGGTTCGAAGACCCGGCACCGGAGCCGAAGCGGGTCCGTCCCGCGACGGGCT
>DASQMQ010000376.1:0-4085 GCA_035645455.1 Pseudonocardia sp. | reverse complement strand
ACCCCCGCCGACACCCGGGACTGGGCCCGACCCGGCTGGTCCTGGCCCGACCTCGTCGACTGCTACGTCCGCGCCGAGACCGACCTCGACCACCACCCCGCCCGGGTTCCGGAGAGCCACGTTCCTGCCCTCAGCGGGCAGCATCGTGGCCTTGCTGACCATCCCCCGCACGGCGTTCACGGGCCGGTGCCGGTGCGGCGGCCGGCGGGGGAGCTGCTGCACCCGTCGGCGGAGCGGTTCCTGGCCGCGGCGGGGCGGCTGGGGTTCCCGGCCGAGCCGGACAAGAACGCCGGGGCCCCGCCGGGCGTCGGGGTGGTCCCGGTCAACGCGGTGGACGGGGTGCGCGTCGACCCGGCCGCGGCCTACCTGCGCGACGCCCCCGGCGTCACCGTCCGCGGCGACGCGCCCGTCGCCCGCATCCTGTTCGACGGCGACCGGGCGCGCGGCGTCGAACTGGTCGACGGCACCGTGATCGAGGCCGGCGAGGTGGTGCTGGCCGCGGGGGCGGTGGCGACCCCGCAGGTGCTGATGCTGTCCGGCATCGGCCCGGCCGACGAGCTGCGCGCGGTCGGCGTGCCGGTCCGGGTGGACCTCCCGGTGGGACGAGGCTGGTCGGACCACCCCGCGGTGTACCTGCCGTTCACCGCCGGCGACCCGCCCGCGCACCCGCACTCGCCGGGAAGCCAGGTCTCGCTGGACCTGGACTGCGGTGGCGACCCGGCCGGCGACGGCGAGGTGCTGCTGTTCGCCCGCCCGTTCACCGGGGACGGGCCGCTGCACCTCATGTGCGCCCTCCAGGTGCCCGACAGCCGCGGCACCATCACCCTGGCCTCGGCCGACCCCCGGCAGCGCCCGCTGATCCGTTACCGGTACCTGCGCACCGAGCACGACCGGCGCCGGTTGCGGCACGTCATCCGGACCGCCGCGGAGCTGCTGCGCGCCGGGGTGGGCGCCCGGGTCGCGCCCGGCGGTGACGTGCTGGGCAACGACCGCGTGCTGGACGGCTGGATCGCCGCGAACCTCACCACCGCCGTGCACCTGTGCGGCAGTGCCGCCATGGGCCCGGTGCTGGGCCCCGACCTCCGCGTGCACGGCGTCACCGGCCTGCGCGTCGCCGACACCTCCGCCCTGCCCGCCGTCCCGCGCCGCGGCACCGCGGCCACCGCCGTCGCCGTCGGCGAACGCGCCGCCCAGCTCATCCGGGGTCGTGCGTGAAGGACACTGCTACGGCCCGGTTCTCCAGGCACGACCCCCGAGGTCGAGGCCGAAGCGGGTGACCAGCAGGGCGCGCTCGGTGGCGGGGTCGACGGCGCGTTCGGTCTGCCGGCCGTCGACGGTCTCCTTGAACACCCCGTTGACCAGCGAGATCCGTCCGCCGTCCACGGCCAGCGCCGCCAGCCGGCGGGCTACGAAGTGCGACGCCGGGTCCTGCTCCTGGTAGCGGCAGCGCGGCAGGAAGTCGGCCAGCTCCCGGGGCTCCGCGTCCCACGCCCACTCGCGTTCGAGGTGTCCCTCCCGGGTGCGGCGGGTGGTCCACCAGACGTCGCCGTCGTGGTGCACCCGGCGGTCGCCGTGCCCGCCGGGGACCATCGGCACCGGCACGGTCCACCCCGCCCCGTTGCCCACATCGGCCAGGTAGGGCCCGTCATCGGTCTGCACGACCAGCCGCAGGTGCTCGAACGCGGCGCCGTGCGTGCCGTCCTCGGCGACGTCGAAGGCCGAGTGCAGGGTGACGGTGAAGCCCAGCTCCCGCAGCAGCGCGGCGAACAGCCCGTTCAGCTCGTAGCAGAAGCCGCCCCGGTGCCGGGTGACGACCTTGTCGAACAGGTCGGCCGGGTCGAGCGAGAGCGGGACGCCGAGGTGGATGTCGTAGTCCTCGAACGGGACGGTGCGCGGGTGCGCGTCGTGCAGGACGGCCAGGTCGGCGGCCGACGTGCCGGCCGGCCGGGTCACCCCGATGCGCTCCAGGTAGCTCTCGACATCCATGGCCGCCAGTGTTCGACCTCGACCCGGGTGCAGGTCAAGGGCGTCGACCTATGCTCGATCCGGTGAGTGCCAACCCCTTCCTCGTGCCCAGCCCGCTGCCCCTCGGCTACCCCGACCTCGACGCGATCGGCGAGGAGCACTTCGAGCCGGCGTTCGAGGCCGGCATGGCCGAGCAGCGCGCCGAGGTGGACGCCATCACCGCCGACCCCGGCCCGGCGACCTTCGCCAACACCCTGGTCGCCCTGGAGCGCTCCGGGCGGACCCTGCGCCGGGTGTCCGCGGTGTTCTTCACCCTGGTCTCGTCGTGCAGCACGCCGGGCATCCGGGAGATCGAGGCCGCGGTCGCGCCGAAGCTGGCCGCGCACGCCGACGCCATCACCCTCGACCCGGTCCTGTTCGCCCGGATCGAGGCGCTGTACGCCGCCCGCGACGACCTCGACCTGGACCCGGAGTCGCGCCGGCTGCTGGAGGAGCGCCACCGCGCCGCCGTCCGGGCCGGGGCCCGGCTCGGTCCCGACGAGCAGCGCCGCCTGCGCGAGCTGAACGCCGAGCTGTCCGCGCTGACCACCGGGTTCGGCGCGAAGCTGCTGGCCGAGGCCAACGACGCCGCGGTGCACGTGCGCGACCGGGCCCGGCTGGCCGGGCTGTCCCCGGACGCCGTGTCGGCCGCCGAGCAGGCGGCGAGGTCCCGCGGCCTGGACGGCTACCTGATCACGATGGTGCTGCCGACCGGCCAGCCGGTGCTGCCCGCGCTGACCGACCGCGCGCTGCGCGAGGAGGTGCACCGGGCGTCGGTCACCCGCGGTGCCCGCGGCAACGCCCACGACACCACCGCCGTCGTCACCCGGATCGCCGCGCTGCGGGCCGAGCGGGCCGCGCTGCTGGGCCACCCGCACCACGCGTCCTGGGTGGTCGAGGACGGCACCGCGGGCTCGGTCGAGGCGCTGGACGCGGTGCTGGGCGAGCTCGCCCCGGTCGCCGCGCAGAACGCCCGGGCCGAGGTCGCCGAGCTGGCCGAGGTGGCCGGGCACCCGATCGAGCCGTGGGACCGGGCGTTCTACGCCGAGCGCGTCCGCCGCGAGCGGTTCGACCTGGACGCCGAGGCGCTGCGGCCGTACTTCGAGCTGGACCGGGTGCTGCACGACGGCGTGTTCCGGGCCGCCGAGCTGCTCTACGGGCTGCGCTTCGCCGAGCGCGACGACCTCCCCTGCCACCACCCGGACGTGCGGATCTTCGACGTGTTCGACGGGCCGGAGCAGCTCGGCCTGTTCGTCGCCGACTTCTACGCCCGCGACGCCAAGCGCGGAGGGGCCTGGATGAACTCCTTCGTCGGCCAGTCGCACCTGCTGGGCACCAGGCCGGTCGTGCTGAACACGCTGAACATCGCCAAGCCGGCCGAGGGCGAGCCGACGCTGCTCACCCTGGACGACGTCCGGACGATGTTCCACGAGTTCGGGCACGCCCTGCACGGGCTGTTCTCCGACGTGCGCTACCCGTCGTTCGCCGGGACCAGCGTGCCGCGCGACTTCGTCGAGTACCCCTCGCAGGTGAACGAGATGTGGTTGGACCACCCGGAGATCCTGCCCGGCTACGCCCGCCACCACGCGACCGGCGAGCCGCTGGCCCCGGCCGCGGTGGCGCGGCTGGTCGAGGCGCGGGCCCACGGCGAGGGCTTCACCACCACCGAGTACCTGGCCGCGACCCTGCTCGACCAGGCATGGCACCGGCTGGAGCCGGGGCAGCGGGTGACCGACGTGCCGGGGTTCGAGGCCGAGGCGATCGCCGCCGCCGGCCTGGACGTGCCCAGCGCGCCCCCGCGCTACCGCAGCACCTACTTCAACCACGTCTTCGGCGGGGGGTACAGCGCGGCCTACTACTCCTACATCTGGAGCGAGGTGCTCGACGCCGACACCGTGCAGTGGTTCACCGAGAACGGCGGGCTGGACCGGGCCACCGGCGACCGGTTCCGCCGCGGCCTGCTCGCCCTCGGCGGCTCGGTGGACCCGATGACGGCCTACCGCGGCTTCCGCGGCCGCGACCCCGACATCACCCCGCTGCTGTCCCGCCGCTTCGGTCGTGCGTGAGGGTCCACGCCCGGG
>DASQMQ010000375.1:0-5815 GCA_035645455.1 Pseudonocardia sp. | reverse complement strand
GAGTCCGGGCCGCGGCCGGCCACCCCGCCGACGACCCTCCCGGCCACCGATTCCGAGGTCCCCGGAGCGGTCCTGGAGATCGTCACCGACGACATGCCGTTCCTGGTCGAGTCGGTGCTCACCGGCGTCGGCCGGGTCGGCGGCGCGGTCCGCCGGCTGATCCACCCGATCGTCGTCGTGCGCCGCGACCCGGCCGGCAAGCTGGCCGAGGTGCTGGTCACCGCCGACCCGGCCGCCCCGCCGGCCGGCGCCCGGGTCGAGTCCTGGATCCGGGTCGACCTGGCCGGTGCCGCCCCCGCCGGGCTGGCCGAGCAGCTCGAGGACGTGCTGGCCGACGTCCGGGCCGTCGACGACGACTCCGCGCCCATGGTGGCCCGGGCCCACGAGCTGGCCGACTCCCTGCCCAGCCGCCCCTTCGTCGAGGACGGCACCAGCCCGGCCGACGTCGCGGAGCTGCTGCGCTGGCTGGCCGACGACCACTTCACCTTCCTCGGATACCGCTACCAGCCCGTCGCCGACCACTCCAGCACCCCGGCGCCCGGGCTCGGCCTGCTGCGTCGCAAGATCGGGCTGGCGGCCAAGTTCGCCCCCGGCGCCTTCCCCGCCGATACCGTGCCCGACCTGCTGCTCATCACCCGCGCCACGGTGCCGAGCCCGGTGCGCCCGGCGCACCCGTACTACCTGGCCGTCCGCGAGTTCGACGCGGAGCGCCGGCTGCTGGGCGAGCACCGGTTCGTCGGCACCCTCACCGTGCTGGCCCAGTACGAGAGCGTGCTGGACATCCCGGTGGTCGACCGCCGGGTGCGGCAGGCGATCCACCGGGCCGGGTTCCCGCTGGAGTCCTACTCCGGGCAGCAGATGCTCGAGGTCATCTCCTCGCTGCCGCGCGAGGAGCTGTTCAGCGCGAGCACCGAGAGCCTGCACGACACGGCCATCGGGGTGCTCGCGGTCGCCGGGCGGCGGGTGGTGCGGTTGTTCCTGCGCCGCGACCCCTACCGCCGGTTCGTGTCCTGCCTGGTCTACCTGCCCCGCGACCGGTACACGACGTCGTCGCGGCTGGCCATGGCCGACGTGCTCCGGCACCGCCTGGGCGGCCGGTCGGTCGACCACACGGCGCGGGTGTCGGAGTCCAACCTGGCGCTGGTGCACTTCACCGTGCACGCTCCGCCGGACGCGGCCGGGTTCGGCGACATCGACACCGCCGACCTGCAGGACGAGCTCACCGAGGCCGCCCGCACCTGGGACGACCGGTTGGTCTCCCGGCCCGACTCGGCCGGTCTGGCCGACCTGTTCGACGAGGTGCCCGAGGCCTACAAGGCCGCGGTCCCGCCGGAGCGGGCGATCGAGGACCTGCGTCGGATCGCCGCCCTGAGTGGGGCCGGCGAGTTCGACGTGCGGCTGTACCGGGCCCCGGGCCAGGCCGGCCACCCGGCGACCGGGGATCCCGGCGAGCGGCGGTTCACCCTCTACCTGGCCGGTGCCCCGGCCACGCTCACCGCCGTGCTGCCGCTGATGCAGCAGCTCGGTGTGGACGTGCTCGACGAGCGCCCGTCGGAGTTCCTCCGCCGCGACGGCCTGCGCTGCTGGCTCTACGACTTCGGGCTGCGGCTCGACGACACCACCAGGGCCGCGTTGGCCGACCGGGACGAGGTCGAGGTCGAACGGGGCTTCAGCGCGGCGTTCAGCGCGGCCTGGCGCGTCGACGCCGAGTCCGACCGGTTCTCCGCGCTGGTGCTGCGGGCCGGGCTGGACTGGCGGGAGGTCGCGGTGCTGCGCGCCTACGCCCGCTACGCCCGCCAGCTGGCCAACCCCTACAGCCCGCAGTACATGGCCGAGACGCTGCTCACCCAGCCCGCCGTCGCCCGCGGGCTGGTCGCGCTGTTCCGGGCTCGGTTCGACCCGGCCGTCGAGGACCGCGAGCACGCCGTGGACACGGCGCTGGGCGAGGTGCGCGGCCTCATCGACGCGGTCACCGGCCTGGACACCGACCGGATCCTGCGCGGCTACCTGGCCACGATCATGGCCACGCTGCGCACCAACTGGTTCCGCGACCGGCCCTACTTCTCGTTCAAGCTCGACCCCTCCGCGGTGCCGGACATGCCGGCTCCGCGGCCCCGGTTCGAGATCTTCGTGTACTCGCCCCGGGTGGAGGGCGTGCACCTGCGCTACGGCCCGGTCGCCCGCGGCGGGCTGCGCTGGTCGGACCGCCAGCAGGACTACCGCACCGAGATCCTCGGCCTGGTCAAGGCGCAGGCGGTGAAGAACGCGGTGATCGTGCCGGTGGGCGCGAAGGGCGGGTTCGTGGTGCGCCGCGCCGACACCGGGCCCGCCGAGGTCGAGCACTGCTACCGGACGTTCATCTCCGGGCTGCTCGACATCACCGACAACCTGGTCGCCGAGGAGGCCGGGCCCGGGGTGGCGGTGCCCCCGCCGGACGTCGTGCGCCATGACGGCGACGACGCCTACCTGGTGGTCGCGGCGGACAAGGGCACCGCCAAGTTCTCCGACACCGCCAACGAGGTGGCCGCGTCCTACGGCTTCTGGCTGGGCGACGCGTTCGCCTCGGGCGGCTCGGTCGGCTACGACCACAAGGCCATGGGGATCACCGCGAAGGGCGCGTGGGAGAGCGTCAAGCGGCACTTCCGCGAGCTCGGCGTGGACACCCAGGCCGAGGAGTTCACCGTGGTCGGCATCGGCGACATGTCCGGTGACGTGTTCGGCAACGGGATGCTGCTGTCCGAGCACATCCGGCTGCTGGCCGCGTTCGACCACCGGCACGTGTTCGTCGATCCCGACCCGGACGCGGCCCGCGGCTTCGCCGAGCGCCGGCGGCTGTTCGAGCTGCCCCGCTCCAGCTGGGACGACTACGACCGGGACGCGATCAGCGAGGGCGGCGGGGTGTGGCCGCGCACGGCCAAGTCGGTGCCGGTCGGGGCGTCGGTGCGGGCCGCGCTCGGGCTGCCCGACGACGTGGTCGCGCTCAGCCCGCCGGAGCTGATCTCGGCGATCCTGCGGGCCCCCGCCGACCTGCTCTGGAACGGCGGCATCGGCACCTACGTCAAGGCGAGCACCGAGTCCCACGACGACGTCGGTGACCGGGCCAACGACGCCATCCGGGTCGACGCCACCGAACTGCGCGTCAAGGTCGTCGGCGAGGGCGGCAACCTCGGGCTGACCCAGCGCGGCCGCATCGAGTTCGCCCGGCACCACGGGAAGATCAACACCGACGCGATCGACAACTCGGCCGGGGTGGACTGCTCCGACCACGAGGTCAACATCAAGATCTTGTTGGACCGGCTGGTGGCGGCCGGCGAGCTCGACCGCGAGGGACGCAACGCGCTGCTGGAGTCGATGACCGACGAGGTGTCCGAGCTGGTGCTCGCCGACAACCGCGACCAGAACGCCGTGCTGGGCATCGGTCGGGCGCACGCGGCCGGGATGGTCAACGTGCACCGCCGGCTCACCGCGGACCTGGTGGCCCGGACCGGGCTGGATCGCGACCTGGAGGTGCTGCCCGACGACGCCGCGTTCGCCGCGCTCGACGAGTCCCACACCGGGCTGACCAGCCCCGAGCTGGCCACCCTGCTGGCCCACACCAAGCTCGATCTGACCGCCCGGATACTGGCCGGCGACCTGCCCGACGTGCCGGCGTTCGCGTCCCGGCTGCCGGAGTACTTCCCCCGCGCGCTGCGCGAGCGGTTCCCGGCCGCGGTGGCCGGGCACCCGCTGCGCCGCGAGATCGTGGCCACCCAGCTGGTCAACGACATGGTCGACGGGGCCGGCACGACCTACGCGTTCCGGCTGTCGGAGGAGCTGGCCGCCGAGCCGACCGACATCGCCCGCGCCTACGCGATCACCACGCGGGTGTTCGACCTGCCGAAGCTGTGGGCGTCCATGCGCGCCCCGCACATCCCCACCGCGGTGTCCGACCGGATCATCCTGGAGTCGCGGCGGCTGCTCGACCGGGTGTCGCGGTGGTTCCTCACCAACCGCCCGCAGCCGCTGGCCGTGGGGGCCGAGATCGCCCGCTTCGCGGCCACCGTGGCCGAGCTCCGCGGTGAGCTGCCCGACCTGCTGCGCGGGCGGGAGGCCGAGTTCGTCGACGAGTACGCAGCCGCGCTGCGCACCGACGGCGTCGGCGAGGAGTGCGCGCTGGAGTCCGCCGCGCTGATGTACGGGTTCGGGCTGCTCGACGTGGTCGAGCTGACCGAGCTGGCCGAGCGCGACCGGGAGCCCCGCGAGCCCCGCGAGGTCGCCGCGCTGTACTACAGCCTGTCCGAGCACCTGGGCATCGACCGGGCGCTGACCTCGGTGTCCGCCCTGGCCCGCGGTGACCGGTGGCACGCGCTGGCCCGGCTCGCGCTGCGTGACGACCTGTACGGCTCGTTGCGCGCGATCACCCTCGACGTGCTGCGCGAGGCCAACCCCGGCACGCCGCCGGAGCGCGCTGTCGCCCAGTGGGAGCAGGCCAACGCCTCCCGGCTGCTGCGGGCGCGGTCGGCGCTGGAGGAGGTCGACCGGGTCGGCCAGCTCGACCTGGCCACGCTCTCGGTGGTGTCCCGGCAGCTGCGCGGGCTGGCCCGGTAGTGGCCCGGTTCGCCACGTCGGTCCCGCTGCGCTGGACCGACCAGGACGCCTACCGCCACCTCAACCACGCCCGCGCGGTCACCCTGCTGGAGGAGGCCCGCATCGCGCTGTTCTTCGACGCGGCCACCGACGGCGGGGTGCGCGGCTTCACCGACGGGCTGCTGGTGGCCGGGCTCGGGGTCACCTACCGGCGCCAGATCGCCTACCGGTCGCGGCCGCTGCGGGTGGCGATGTGGGTCGAGCGGGTGCGCGCGGCGTCGTTCCGGATCTCCTACGAGATGCACGACGGCGCCGACCCGGGCGACCCGGTCGCGGTGATCGCGCACACCGACATGGCCATCTTCGACCTCGCCGCCCACCGGCCCCGCCGCCTGGTCGCCGAGGAGCGGGCGTTCCTGGAACGATGGTCGGGGTGAGCTCGCTCAAGATCCCCGACCCCGCGGAGCGCGGCGACCTCGGCTCCTTCGTCGCCCGCCTCGTCCGGCTGGACCAGACCGCGACCGTGCGGTTGCGCGCCGTGGACGGACGGGTCACCGTGTGGGCCGCCACCCCGTTCGACGTGCTGGTCACCCGATCCGTGCACGGCACCCTGGAACCGGGCGACCTCACCGCGCCGGCGACCGGGCTGCTGACCGCGCTCACCGTGGAGCGGGCCGAGACGGTGGACCCCGGCCCCGGCGGTCTGTGGGCCGGCGACCTGCCCCCCGACGACGGCTGGCAGCCGGTCGACCAGGTGCCGACCGCGGAGCTGGAGCGGCTCACCGAGCGCGGGCTGGCGGTGGCCCGGGAGAACGCCGGGCCGCTGGGCCCGCCGGCGTCGCTGCTGGACCAGGTCGTGCTCACGGTGGCCCCGGACCCGGGCCCGGACGGTACCGCGCGCCCGTCGGTGAAGGTGCCGCTGCGGTGCCTGTTCGCGTTGTCCGGGATGGGCTTCCTGGGGCCCAACACCGGCACCGAGGGCGACGTCGTGCGGGTCTCCGCCACCGGTCGGTGGCTGCGGCTCGACGCCCGCTACGGCGCCGTGGTGCGCCGCCGGCTCACCGCACTGCCGCTGCTGATCGGCTGACCGGGCGGGCCCGGTCGGGACGCTCAGGCGAGCCAGGCCGAGGTGTCCGGGGGCAGCATGTCGGCGTAGATCGGTCCGCTGTTGAGCAGGATGTCGCCGGGCGGCAGCGGCACCGGCTGCGCCGAGGTGTTCAGCGCGCACACCAGCGTGGTGCCGGCGCGG
>DASQMQ010000374.1:0-4858 GCA_035645455.1 Pseudonocardia sp. | reverse complement strand
TGCTCCGCCGGTGCCCGCGCACCGTCCGCGGCGGGCGCGTCGGACCGGCTCCGACCGGTCACGCCGCGGCCTCGGCGCGGGCACCGAGCACCAGCGGCAGCGCGCTGATCGCGGCGGCCGGCAGCCAGAACGCCGGGTCGGCCCGGAAGAAGAACAGGCCGAGCAGCATGCTCGCGGCGTACAGCACGCCCCAGCCGACCACCGAGGCGACCCACCGGCGGGGGAAGCCGACCCGGCTCGCCCGGGCCCGGGGCAGCAGGCCCAGGCTCAGCCCGACCACGCAGACCCCGAACGCAGCGCTGAGCACCAGCACCGAAGGGTCGGTGTCGGCGATGCCCAGGCCGCTGAAGTACATCAGGGTGGCCACCGCCATGCCGACGAGCCAGCTGACGTACACCCACGACCCGCCGCCGTCGTGCACGGCGCGCTGCATCCGTTCGGCCGTGGCCAGCAGGTCGGCGGCGCGGGCGGCCGAGCCGGGGGCGGTGGGATCCGACTCGGGACCACCGGGGGCGAACTGGCTCATGGGGTTGCTCCTCACTAGGGAATGCCAGATTGGCATATACTTGCGCCGGGAGCAAGTACTTTCCAGGGGCCGGGCGCGCAGCGGGTGCCCGGTGCGTTACGCCCCCGTCATCCGGCGCCGCACGCCGGTAACCGGGGCTGCCTACCGTCGACAGCCGTGCGCACCGTGCTGCGTACCGTGGTGGACTGGGGCTGATCGTCCGGACGTCGTCCCCGGGGAACGGAGAGCTGTGAGCGCCGCTGTCAGCGACCCGGCCGGCGCGGTCGCGGTACCGCCGCTGGCCGGCTTCACGGTCGGGATCACCGCCGCCCGCCGGGCCGACGAGCTCGGCACCATGCTCGAGCGCCGCGGGGCCGCCGTCCAGCAGGGCGCGGCGCTGCGGATCGTCCCGGTCTCCGACGACACCGAACTGGCCGGGGCCACCCGAGCGCTGATCGCCCGCCCGCCCGACATCACCGTGGCCACCACCGGCATCGGCTTCCGCGGCTGGATCTCCGCCGCCGACGGCTGGGGCCTCGGCGAGGACCTGCTCGCCGCGCTCGGGCGCGGCCGGCTGATCGCCCGCGGCCCGAAGGCGCGCGGGGCCGTCCGGGCCTCCGGGCTGGTGGACGCCTGGTCGCCGCCGTCGGAGTCCTCGGCCGAGGTGCTGGAGTACCTGCTGGGCGTCGGCGTCGACGGCCTGCGCATCGCCGTCCAGCTGCACGGCGAGCCGCTGCCCGACGTGGTCGAGGCGCTGGCGCTGGCCGGCGCCGAGGTGGTCGAGGTGCCGGTCTACCGCTGGGTGCCGCCGGCCGACCTCGGCCCGCTCGACCGGCTGATCGACGCGGTGCTCGCCGGCGGCATCGACGTGATGACCTTCACCAGCGCCCCCGCCGCGGCCGGCCTGCTGGCCCGGGCCGCCGAGCGCGGCGTGCGCGACGGCCTGGTCGCCGCGCTGCGCGGTCCGGTGACCGCGGTCTGCGTCGGCCCGGTGACCGCGGCGCCGCTGGAGGCGGTGGACGTGCCGACGCTGCAGCCGCAGCGCTCCCGGCTCGGCGCGATGGTCCGCGCCCTGGAGGCCGAGCTGCCGACCCGGATCCGGGCGCTCCCGGTCGCCGGGCACCGGCTGCAGCTGCGCGGCCACGCCGTGCTGGTGGACGGCGCCCTGCGCCCGGTACCGCCGGCGGGCATGGCGATGCTGCGCGCGTTGGCCAGGCGTCCCGGTCGGGTGGTCCCCCGGTCCGAGCTGCTCGCCGTGCTCCCCGGCGGGGGCGGTGCCGAGCACGCCGTGGAGGCCGCGATGAACCGGCTGCAGGCCGCGCTCGGCGAGCCGCGGTTGGTCCAGACCGTGGTCAAGCGCGGCTACCGGCTGGCCCTCGACCCGGCGGCCGGCCCGGTCCCGGTGGGCGGGCACTGCCTGCACGGGGACGCGCCGTGAGCCCGTGCGGACCGGCCCTGCTGCTGGTCGCGCACGGCACCCGCGACCCGGCCGGCGCGGTGGTCACCGAGCAGGTCGCCGAGCTGGTGCGGCGCCGCCTCGGCGTGCCCGTCGCGGCGTGCTACGTCGATGTCCGCCGGCCCACCCCGGCCGAGGCGCTGGCCGGGCTGCCCGGCCCGGCCGTCGCGGTGCCGATGTTCCTGGCCGCCGGCTACCACGTGCGCACCGACGTGCCCGAGCAGCTCGCCGCCCACCCCCTGGTGCGGCTGGCCGAGACGTTCGGCCCGGACCCCGCCCTGATCGGCGCCGCCGCGGAGCGGCTGACCGCGGCCGGCGCCCGGCCCGGCGACGCCGTGGTGCTGGCCGTCGCCGGCTCCAGCGACCCGCACGCGCAGGCCGACGGCGCTCGCGCCGCCCGCCGGCTCGGCCGGCTGCTCGGCCGACCGGTCGCCCTGGCGACGATCGCCACCGGCGGCCCGCGGGTCGCCGACGCGGTGGCCGCGCTGCGCCGCGACGGCGCCGAGCGGATCGCGGTGGCCAGCTGGTTGCTCGCCCCGGGCCTGTTCCAGCGCAAGCTCGACGGGTGCGGCGCCGACGTGGTGGCCGCCCCGCTGGCCGACCACCCCGCGGTGCCGGAGCTGGTCGTCCAGCGCTACCGGGCCGCGTCAGCCGCCGCCAGGGCCAGTGCCTGACCGGCGCGGCGGCCGGGGGAGCCGGCCGTCGACCAGGAACACCCCCTCGGCGCGCAGCCGGGCGCTCTGCTCGCGGGCGATGTGCGGGGCGCACGTGCCGTCCGCGCGCAGCACCCGGTGCCAGGGCAGGTCGTGGCCGTCCTCGGCGAGGATCCGCCCGACCGACCGGGGCGAGCGCAGCCCGGCCCGCTCGGCGATCTCGCCGTAGCTGCTGGTCTGCCCGGGCGGGATCGCGCGGACCGCGGCCCGCACCCGCTCGACGGTCTCCTCGTCCACCCGGACCCGCTCAGCCGCGCAGGAACGCCGCGACGTGCCCGGCGACCTCGGCCGTCCGCTCCAGGTAGAGCATGTGCCCGGCGTCGACCTCGGCGACGGTGAGCGCCGCGCCCGACTCGGCGCGGCAGGCGTCCAGCCAGGCCGGGTCGACCAGGTCGGCCTTGGCCGCGGGCAGGACCAGGGTGCGGATCCCGGCCGGCGGCAGCACCGCGGGCCGGGCCATCTCGCCCCAGGCGGCGATGACCGAGGCCTGGCTGTAGCGGTAGCGGAGGCGGTCGCCGTCGGGCACCAGGTGCTCGGCCAGCTCGGCGTCGACCAGCGCGTCGTCGACCCCCTCCCAGCGCCGGACCCGGTCGGCGCGGGCGGCGGCCAGGTCGGGGTAGGAGTCGTCGGCGCGGGACTCCTCGGCGGTCTCCAGCATGTCCTGCGGGTCGAGCCCGATGGCCGGGTCGAGCAGGATCAACCGGTGCACCCGCTCGGGAGCGGTGCGGGCCAGGTGCACCGCGATCGCCCCGCCGAACGAGTGGCCGGCCACCACCACCCGGTCCAGGCCGAGGCGGTCCAGCACGGCCAGCGCGTCGGCGACGTGCTGTTCCAGGTGCCACGGCGGGGCCCACGGCGAGCGGCCGTGCCCGCGCAGGTCGACCGCGACCAGCCGGACGTCGGGCAGCGCCGCGGCGAGCACCCGCCAGCGGCCGGCGTGCCCGGTGACGCCGTGCAGGGCCAGCACGACCTGCCCGTCGACCGGTCCGAACTCCTCGACGTGCAGCGGTGCGGGATCCACGCCGCCGATCGTGCCACGGCCGTCCGCCGGCCCGGCCCGTCGGCGTCCGCTGTCGGTGCCGCGTGGTTGCATCGGGTCCGTGACCGCCACCCGATCCGCCCCGGCCGGCCGCGCGGTCCTCGCGCCCGGCCTGGTGCGTGGCGTGCCCGCGGAGGGCCCGGAGCCGCAGTGGGACGCGCCGGCCCGCCGGGTGCTGGACCACCGCCGCGGGCCGCTGCGGGTGGTCGGCGGCCCGGGCACGGGCAAGACCACGCTGCTGCTGGCCTCGGTCGCGGCCCGGATCGTCGGCGGCCACGGGCCCGACGCCGACCCGGCGCGCACGCTGGTGCTGGTCGGCAGCCGGCGGGCGGCCGGTGAGCTCCGGGAGCGGATCGGCGGGCTGATCGGGCGCGGCGTGGCCGACCGCACCTCCCGGGAGCCGCTGGTGCGCACCGTGCACTCCTACGCCTTCGGCGTCCTGCGGCTGCACGCCGCGCGGCACGGCGATCCGCCGCCGCGGCTGCTGGCCAGCGCCGAGCAGGACGTCGTGGTGCGCGACCTGCTGGCCGGCGAGCTGTTCGGCGAGGCGCCCGGCTCGGGCTGGCCGGACCGGCTGCGCCCGGCGATCGGGCTGCCCGGGTTCGCCGCCGAGCTCCGCGAGCTGCTGCTGCGCGCCGCCGAGCGCGGCATGGGCCCGGACGAGCTGGCCGCGCTGGGGGAGCGGCACGAGGTCGGCGCGTGGACCGCGGCCGGCCGGTTCTTCCGCACCTACGAGCAGGTGAACCTGCTGCGCGGGGCGGCCGGGCGGGGTGCCCCGCAGGCCACCGCCCCGGCCCTGGACGCCGCCGAACTGGTGGCTGCCGCGCTCGACGCGCTGGCCGCCGACCCCGACCTGCTGGCCGCCGAGCGCGAACGGGTCCGGCACCTGGTGGTCGACGACGCCCAGGACCTCGACCCCCAGCAGATGGAGCTGGTCCGGGTGCTCGGGGCGACCGCCACCACCGCGCTGCTGGCCGGCGACCCCGACCAGGCGGTGCTGAACTTCCGCGGCGCCGATCCGGAGGGCCTGCGGGCCGTCGAGGCCGAGACGGTGGTGCTCACCGTGGACCGGCGCGGCGCACCGGCGATCCGCGCGGCGTGCACCCGGCTCGCCGCGCGGCTGCCCGGCGCCGGCCCCGGCCGGG